>CAMMLF010000051.1 GCA_946497585.1 uncultured Clostridium sp. | reverse complement strand
TCAATTTTGTTAATAATCTTCGCATACCAAGCTAATTTTTTGGAATCCTTATTAGAAATTTTAGCTTTTGTTTTGTACTTCATTTTATGTTCTGCTGAAGCCCAAAAGTCCATTGCAAGTGTTCTGATTTGTATTTCTACTTTTATTGGTATAATATCATCTTCATATTTTATCATTGTTTCAATGACCAGATGATATCCCATATAACCACTTTTTTTAGGATTGGATATGTAATCTTTTTCTTTTAATACCCTAGTATTTGGCATACTTCTTATAATATCTCTAACTCTAAAAACGTCATCTTGAAAAGTACATACAACCCTAATACCTGCTATGTCATTTATATACTCTATTAAATTTTTGTAATTCAGTTCGTAATTTTTCTTCTTCATTTTATTTATTATGCTTGTTGGAGTTTTTATTCTGCTTGAAATATGATTGATAACTTCATAATTATATTTATTATTAAAATATTCTTGAAGAACTCCAAGTTTGTCTAAAATGTCTATTTGTGCTCTTTGGTATAAAGACATTAGCATATTAAATTCTTTCTTTTCAATATCGAGCGGAACTAAACCACTCGCTGTTAATTCACCATTTTTTAAGTGCAACGTTTCTGTTTTAACCACCTCATTTCTAGTTTTAAGATAAGCTTTATTTTGATATTAGATTTGTTAATTTTAATTAATCCAAATCTTTTTAAGTGCTTGTAACTTATCTTGTTTATTATTTTACACAACAATTGTATCCAAATTGTGTCCTATAAGTAAATTAAAATTTACCTTATTTTTTAAACTTTTTATATTATATTCGTGTAATTTTAGAAAATGAATAAAGAAGCCTGTTTAACTAAAATGCTTTTAATATTTCAGTTCACATAAAGGCTTCTCTTTTTAATGTGATTTAATTAATAACGTTTTTAAATACTTAATTAGCAATTAGCTACCTGTGTTATCATCCAGCATTTCTTTTGATAATCTTTTAAATATTCATCCATTAAACTAGAAGTTACTGGGCATCCTTCATTTTCAGCATCTTGCTTTATTTTTTTGCAATTTTCTATAAGTGTTCCATAATCCTGCAAAAGAACATTCCATATATCGTAAGATTTAACTTGCACACTTTCCGCTTCTTTTATTTGGGTAGTTTCCAAATATTCTTTCATTGTTGCCATGACATGATATTTTTTTGCAACTATTACTTCTGCGACTTCATCGATTTGTTCATTAATGCTATTATAATATTCTTCTAATTTTTCATGGGTTATAAAAAAATCTGCTCCTGTAATATTCCAATGATAATTTTGTAATTTCCTATAAAAAACATTTAGATTTGATAATAATAAGTTTAAATCATCACACATAATTCTTACCTTCCTTCTTTAATCGCTATCTGATATTAAATTTTCGCCTTTTTAATATCTTTGCTTATCAAAATTTCAAACTCAAATTTGACTTATTACATTATTTCCAGTAAGATTTAATTTTATACATTATTCCTCAATGTACATTGCTTTTGCTATATAAGGGAGTATACTTTCTGTGTCATACCAACCTGACATTTTAATTTTTCCATATAATCCATTTGGATTTGAAACATACACTTTATTTTGATTATCTGTCGCCAAAAGTAACATATAATGTGATGATGTTGTCCATGTACTATCTGGCGTATTCCATACGCATATAAGTATTGGCTTATTTTTGCTTAATTGCTCCATAACATACTCTTTTTCAACATATAGACTTGCATATAAAAAGTCAGTATTTGCTATTCCGAATCTATTTGTAAGCTCACTGCTCATCTGATCACCTTCCAAATGCTCTCCTTCAAAATTGACATATATTTTTCTTAAGTCTTCTGGTGTATAGTCATAACCATATCCACTAAGCAATGTTGCTATTGCAGCCAATCCACATCCGTTTTCTTCAAAAGTTCCACCCCAATACTCGTTATTTTTATATGATGCATTTCCCACTTGCTTATATTCTTTATATACTTTTCCATCTACTGCTGTAAAAGTTGTATCATATCCATCCATACCTTTTACTTCTTTTTGCCCTACACCTGCATAGTTGGAATTGTAGCTAAGTTCTTCTACATTTATTGACAACGGTTTAGATTTTTGAGCTCCATAATTCAACTCTGAAATCAATCCTGCATATTTATTAACCAAAATATATGCCCCAATTACAATTAATAATAAAATTACAACTACCTTTTTATTAATAAATCTTTTCCTCTTTTTATTTACAATTTTTTCACTCATTTTAATTTTATCCTTTCCAAAGGAACGTAACTATGATTTAATTTGCAATTCTAGAATAATCGCAATGATATTGGCTACATTTCCTTTCTGCGATTTACAATTAAATTATAAAATCATTTTTTAAATAATGTTTTAATACTTTCTAAAGAATTTCTTACAATTTTCTTACAAATTGCACAATCGCGCCATTTATGTGTTATACTAAGATTGGGAAAAATCATTATGATTAAATTTTGCTTTTTGTTGCCTACTAACCTAGCACTTGTCTATATTTTATGATAATGTTACATATGGCAATATAAGCAAAGCATATTCCCTGTGGCAAAAATGATTTTTTAAAAAAGGGGTTTATTTTATGAGTTACAATATTTTAGTATTAGATGATGAAAAAGAAATTGCAGACTTAGTCGAATTATCTTTAAACAATCCTGATTACAATATTTATAAATTTACAGATAGTAAAAAAGCCATTGAGTGTATAAAAACCACAAAATTGGATATGGCAATATTAGATGTAATGCTTCCAGATATTGATGGCTTTACCATTTGCCAAATGATAAGGGAAAAGTACAATTTTCCAATACTTATGCTTACTGCAAAAGTTGATGATGTTTCTAAAATAAAAGGTCTTTCTATTGGTGCTGATGACTATATTACCAAGCCTTTTAATCCTCTAGAATTAATGGCTAGGGTAAAATCTGCACTAAGAAGATTTCATGAGTATAATGGTGAAAATTCGGAAGAAAACGATGTTATAGAAATTAACTCTCTAACAATCAATAGGAAAAATCACAAATGTTATTTGTTAGATGAAGAAATAGATTTAACACCGATTGAATTTTCTATCCTTTTATACCTTTGCAAAAACAGAGGAAAAGTGGTTAATTCAGAGGAACTTTTTGAAAATGTATGGAAAGAAAAATCTTATGATTGCAATAACACTGTTATGGTTCATATTAAAAGGTTAAGAGAAAAATTACATGAGCCACCTAAAAATCCTAAAATTATAAAAACTGTATGGGGTGTTGGATATGAAATCGAGTGATAAATATAGCAAAATTATTTTTAAGAGAATGGGAATTAGAATACTAATTTTTTCTGTGATTTTCTCATTAATACTTGCTTTTGGCTTTGCAGTTGGAGAATATGTTTCTGGCCAGATTATATGGCAACCAACTGATAGATTATACATTTTTCTAGTAAATATTAGAAATCTACTTCCATTCATATGGGCTGTTGGGATAACTGGCATCATTTTCTTTTATTTAAGAAAAAGTTTAATCTATATTGATTACATTATGGAAGCAAGTAATAAATTAATAGCGAATGATGAAAAATATATTGAACTACCAGCTGACTTAAAAATGCTTGAAAACAGATTAAATCAAAGCAAAAAGACTGCTTTAGATAATGCAGCAATTGCTAAGGCAAATGAGGAGAGAAAAAATGAATTAATAGTTTATCTAGCACATGATTTAAAAACTCCTCTTACTTCTATAATTGGTTACTTGGAAATTTTAAATGAATCTCCTGATTTGCCAATTGAAGCAAGAGCAAAATATAGCAAAATTACCTTAGAAAAAGCTTACAGATTGGAAGAATTAATTAATGAATTTTTCGAAATTGCAAGATTTAATATTGGTAAAATAATTCTTAACAAAACAAAATTAAATTTAAAATTAATGCTTGAGCAAATTTCATATGAGTTTTATCCAATGGCTAAAGCAAATAATCAACCAATACTTATTGATTGTGACAAAGATATTAATATTTACGCTGATTCTGATAAAATTTCAAGAGTGTTTAATAACATTATTAAAAATGCAATAAGTTATAGTTTTGCAGACACTCCAATTAAGATAAATGCTTATATTACTGATGACTCAAATAGCATTAATAAAAATGAGCACAATAATCACAAAACCAGTGAAGGTACAAATTACAATGTTAATAATAACTACAAAGTTGTTATTAATTTTGAAAATCAAGGAAATACTATTCCAAGGGAAAAACTTGATTATATATTTGAAAAGTTTTACAGGCTTGATGAAGCACGTTCTACCAATTCTGGTGGAGCTGGCCTTGGACTTGCTATTGCTAAAGAAATTGTAGAAGCACATAATGGTAAGATTAGTGCTACAAGTGAGAACAATAAAAATACTTTTACTGTTGTATTGCCCGTATAATTCATAGAAAAATTGCTATAATTCACATTTAATTAATTTATTATGAAATTGCAATTTCATAAATTTATAAAAATCAACTAAGAATTATAGCAATTTTTCCAAGCTCAAATATTTAATTGAAGATAAAATAACATCTACTACTAATACTACCACAAAAACCACAACAATGATATCTTGATATTTTGTCTTTATATGTCTTTTTGCTTTATCCAAAAGCTTTGTTATAAAAGGATGAATTCCTTCCATTAGTAGGATTCCAAGTGCACCCCATATTATTGAATATGCTAAGCTTACTCTTCCTTGCAAATTCATGAAATCTTCTGAATAATCCCACCATCTAAGTCCAAATATAGCTTCTAGCGCATATGATACCATATATTCAAAAACTGTAAATGCAAAAGCTGCTATAATAAATTCACTAATGGGTTTACCTTTACAATTTTTCAATAATAAAATTAGCAAAACTGCTCCAAATCCATATATTGGGCAAATAGGTCCAATTAAAAATCCTCTATTTACAAAATGCCCTAGCACCAAGAAAGCATATATTGTTTCTAAGCACCAACCAATAAAGCTATATATGGAAAAATATAATATTATGTTTTGTAATTTTTCATGCTTCCTTATGACTGTCAGTTCATTCATTAAAAAACTTCCCCCAAATTAAAGTCATCTATAATTTATTTTTTCTCATGTAAATTTATTCTTACTCTATATAACCTTCTTTTTATCTTCATCTTTTGTTTTATCATCTTTGAAAAAATTAATTGCTTCTTCTGTTGTTTTTGATTTATCTAACTTATTCACAATAAAAATTGCTATACCAACTACAATAAATGTAACTACATATGCAATTATAGATATTTGTAAATTTCCACTTAATATATTTTCGCCAGCAATTGTAGATGAAATTACTGATGGAAGTCTTGCAAATGTAGATATTAAAACAAATCGTAATGGTTTTATTGGTAAAAGTCCTGCTATGTATACTAATAAATCTTTTGGTGTTCCCGGTATTAAAAATAATATTAACATTATCCATTCTATTTTTTTAGGATTTTGAAATAGCTTGCTGTTTTCTATTTTCTTAACACTTTCTTCTTTGCAAAAACTATATACGAACTTTCTTCCTAACACTCTAACAGCGAAAAAGATTATTGTGGTTATAATAAACGCTGAAATAGTTATAAATAGCGTTCCACCCACTGTTCCATAACACATTCCTGCCAGTACTTCAATAGGTTCACCAGGAATTATGACTAAAAATATTTGTGCAAATTGCAAACCAAATAGCATAAGCATTCCTAAGAAGCCCAAATCTTCTATTCTTTGCTTAAATTCCATCTGACCTTCTGTTGTACTAATATTTCTAAAAAGTGGCCATAAATAAACTATTGCTCCAATTATTATTGCAATTACTATTGCAAGCATTATAAATTTAAATATTTTTACTTTAGTCTTTCTACTCATATTTTCCTCTTTATTATTTCGTTATATTTTTGCAATTTTTTATCGCGAATCTTAAAACTATTAATTTCGTGGCATTTTCAGTTCTATCATTTCATTAAAAATTGGTATAATTTAAAAATTAACGTCTTTACTATTATACAATATAATAGCATAAAAATAAAGTATTTTAAGAATTTCTTAATCTTTGTCTAATAATTATTTAATATTCATTTTTTACTATTGCATTTAGCTTTGGCTTGTTCTTACTTCAAGAATTTATTTTTCTATCCTATTTCTATAAACTTCATCTAAAATTTCATCTGGAAAATGTTCGTCTAAAAACACATCCATTCTACTTCCCGCCTCAATATGTTCTCTTCTTTCATATTCTCTTTGAGCAGCAAGAGATGATATAGAAATATTGAATATCATAAAAACAACTGCAAAAGCGGTTATAACTTTTGTTCCTATTTTATATAATACTTTATCAAAAATTTTATCAAAATATGGATAAACAAATTTAATAAAAGCAAAACCTAATGCTCCCCATACAATACAATATAAAATACTTGTTCTTCCATTAAAATTTAAAAGTTGGTTAGAATAATCCCATGATATTGTTCCAAATAATTTTTCCTGAAAATATGAGCATAAATATTCCGTTACTCCTCCCAACACTCCACTTACTAAGAATACTTGCCACATTTTTTTGAACTTTGGCAAAATCAAATAGAAAACGAGTGTACCAATTCCATATACTGGTGCAAATGGCCCATATATTAGTCCTTGCCTTGTTTCAAATTCTCCAGTTCTTACGAAATTGAAAATAACCTCCATGACGTATCCCATAATACAGCCAAAAACAAATATCCAAAATAATTTAAAAAACTCTCTCGCAAATTTTTTCATATTAAAATCCATTCCTTTCTTGCTTTGCTCTAAAGGCACACATAGTAATTAAAGACTTTCTTTCAAACCACCTCACTTTAAATCCTTCATTTTTTTAATTACCTTTATTATTGACAGAAAATAGGATTAAAATACCTTTTATATTCATTTTTAAAGCTTGACTCAACTCTAAGTATCTTATATAATTTAAGAAATCGAATGTTATAAAAATATAAAAAATTCATTTTTATATTTATCAAAAAAATTTTAAGAAGGAAGGAAATTATATGTCATATACAATAGGCGAAGTTGCGAAAAAAATGAATTTATCTGTTCATACAATCAGATATTATGAAAATGCTTTAAAAGCTGGAACAACTAAGACTAAAGAAGTATTGTACAAGTAATGAGAATAAAAAACTCTAATAGTTTATATGCTATTAGAGTTTTATGAAATATTAAAGTTTATTTAGTTAAAGGTTTTTGTTCCTTTAGCTTGAAATTTATATTAAATCTATATCTTTATATAAGGGGAGTTAAAGATATAGGTTTAACCAATAATTAAGTGAAGTTTATGCAACTTCTTCTATATTTTCTGATAGAGAGTATCCCTCTCCCTCATCCAAAATTCTATTTGCCTCATCTTGTGATATAGCGTCATATTTTACCATTGCATCTATTACCTGTTTTGTTCTTTGTTTTGCTAAATCTAGGTTAACTGTTGGTGCATATACTGATGGAGCATTTGGAATCCCTGCAAGCATTACTGCTTCATAATCTGTAAGTTCCATAGGCTCTTTCCCAAAGTATCCTCTTGATGCCTCTTTTACAGTTTCATATCCATCTCCAAAATAGCTAGTATTTAGGTATAATTCCAAAATTTCTTCTTTATTATAATGTTCTTCTATTTCAAAAGCCATGAATACTTCTGCTGCTTTTCTTGTAAGTTCCTTTTCTTGTGTAAAATATACATTTTTAGCTAGTTGTTGTGTTATAGTACTACCACCTTCCACAAAACTCATAGCCTTTATATCATTCCATATTGCTCTTCCTATTGCTATAATATCTATTCCGCCATGTGTGTAAAATCTATGGTCTTCAACTGAAACTACCGCTTTTTTATAAATATCTGGCATTTCATCTAATGTTGTATAATTATCTTTTTCTTTTATTTGTGCTACTTTTTGCTCCAACGGTACTTCATTTATTGCTTCGCTGTACATATTATATCCAGTACCCGCTATTATCAGACCAAAGCTTAGTAATACTACAAATATAACAATTAATATTTTACCTATTACTTTTTTCATTACTACCTTCCTAAAACTTTAATATAAAAGTTTTTTAAATGCTTCAAATCTTATTATATTTAGTTTTAACTCATTTGCTATTTATATAATAACAAATAAAAATGACATTAAAGTGACTTTTTTCTTAATTTAATCTTAATTTTAATTATCTTCTTTTATAATGTTCTTACTACCATAATATGTTGCAAAGAAGTAACCGCCATATATTGCAACCATAATTATTGCTGTCATAACAATCGAACCAAATATGTCTTGTTTTCCAAATACAGATAATATTATGCTAGCAACCTTCATTCCAAATATTGAATGTATTATTGCTAAGAATAATGGTATCATGAAGAATATTGCGATTTGCTTAAATAGTGCCTTATTAATCATTTTTTCATCTGCGCCTATTCTTCTTAATACTTTATAACGTTCTTTATTGTCTGAGCTATCAGATAATTCTTTAAGTGCTAATATTGCTGCACTTGATATTAAGAATGTTATTCCTAAATATAGTCCAATAAATGTAACTGTTGCAGATATTCCTACACTTGATTCATAATTAGTTATTTTAGTAAATGCTGACATATTTTCAAATATTACATTATTTACCGCTTCTCCTTCACTTGCAATCTCTATAATCTTATTTTCAATTGCTTGTTTCTCTTCATCAGTTTGACCATTATATATTCCTGATAAAAGCATACTGTATTTCCATTCTTCTTTTATTGCTTCATCTGGAAGAATTATTGTTCCAGTTTCCATTGCCTGTGTAGAAATAGTAATTACTGTATTTATACATTCATCAAATGCTGGTTTGTATTCTTTTCCTTCAACTGTTAGTTTCGTTCCCATACTTAAAGATGTATCTCTGTAGCTTTTCATTGCATCATAGTTACATACTACTGCGTATTCATCATCATTTAAACTTATTTCGCTTCTTCCATACAATTTTTGTAATCTATTATAATCTGAAAGTTTTATTACAGTCTCTGAATAGTCCAATTCTAAAGCTGGAAAATCTCTTGATATTCCTTCAAGTACTGGTCCTAAAGTATCTTTTACAGTAATCTCATCTATTTGATATTCAGATATTTCTACATAATCTGAAAGGTTTGATTTATCAAATCCTACTTTCTCTAAAGACTCCATTATTGGAACTAACGAATCTGCTCTTTGCTCATCAGTATAGTTAAATGTATCTCTGCCATTTGAGCTTGTATAAGTTTCTGGTAAGTTATATAGTTTAGTTATTGTAATATCTGCTGGGTTCATTTCCTTAAGTTGAGCATTTAATGAATTATTTAAGCTTATTGCTGATGAAAATATACATATTGTAAAGAACAATAATAAACATATAATGCTCATTGAAAATACTGTTGTATTTATCTTGCTATTTGTTTGTCTTAATACAAACATGTTCAAATCTTTTAAATATATCTTTTTGCTTGCTTGAACAAGTTTTAGTGCAAACCCTGAAAGTGAATAGAAAAACATAAATGTTCCTACAACTCCAAGTCCAATAGCTGTCATAAATTTATCTGGTACAGGTGATGTAACTCCTGTTATTGCTAAATAATATGCATATCCTAAAACTGCTATTGAAATTATAAATATTATTACAGAAATTACTGGATTTCTTAAAATAACCTTTTCGTTTTTCTTTCCTGCATTTAATAAATCTATTAATTTATATTTTGCAACTGTGAATAAATTTAAAATCATTACAATTAAATAAATTCCAGCAAAATATATAATTGTTTTTAGCATCGCTGATTGTGAAAAAATGAATCTGTACTCTTCCATATCTGCTTCAAATAGTTTAGCTACAAGTATGGACATTAGCTGTGAGCCAAATATTCCTACAATTAAGCCTACTGCTAAAGAAAAAATACCAATTAATAATGTTTCTAACAAAAGAATTACTGATATATTTCTTCTACCCATTCCCAGTAGCATATATAGTCCAAATTCTTTTTTCCTTCTCTTAATCAAGAAGTTATTTGCATATACTATTAAAAATCCTAATACAAGTGTAACAAATACTGAAACCATGCCTAAAACTTGTATCATTAATTCTATTATTTGTTGTTTAGATATACTTAAATCTAGTGCTGCTTGTTGCTCATCCATGCTATTGAAAATGTAGAAAATTGCTACACCCAGAACTAGTGTGATAAAATAAATTACATAGTCCTTCATGTTTTTCTTCATATTCTTGAAGGCTAACTTAAATGACATCATTTAGCTCACCTCCAAGAAGTGTAACAACTTCTATTATTTTTTCAAAGAACTCTTTACGACTTTGTGAGCCTTTTATTAATTCATTAAAAATCTTTCCATCTTTAATAAATAAAATTCTATCTGCATAACTTGCTGTAAAAGCATCATGTGTAACCATTAGAATAGTAGTATTTAGATTTTTATTTAAATTTTCAAAACTATCAAGCAATTGTCTAGCAGATTTTGAATCTAATGCTCCTGTTGGCTCATCTGCTAAAACTAATTTAGGATTAGTAATAATTGCTCTAGCTGATGCAATTCTTTGCTTTTGTCCTCCTGATACTTGGTAAGGATATTTCTTTAAAATTTCTTTTATTCCAAGTTTTTCCGCAACATTTTCTACTCTTTCTTTTATTTCTTTAGGATTAACTCTTTGTATTGTTAATGCTAGTGCAATATTTTCGTAAGCTGTTAATGTGTCTAACAAATTAAAATCTTGAAATATAAATCCAAGCTCTTCTCTTCTAAATTTATTAAGTTTATTTCCTTTTAGTTTAGTTATATCAGTGCCATTGATTATAATATTTCCTGATGTAACTCTATCAATTGTAGAAATACAATTTAACAATGTTGTTTTTCCAGAGCCAGATGCACCCATTATTCCTACAAATTCTCCCTCTTGTACTTTAAAACTAATATTATCTATGGCCTTTGTTAAGTTTGATTTATTACCATAGTATTTTTCTACGTTTCTAACTTCTAAGACGTCTTTCATAAAATTTTCTCCCTTCCCGTAAATTTTGTGTTACAATTTTCAACAAGTATTTGTAAAAAATGCTATATGTGTTTTGAAACTAGTGTAACACCCTTGTTGATTATATTTTAAACTCTTTTTATATTACTTGCCATCGATTTTCATTAATTTAAAGTGACATTTTTGTAAGATTT
>CAMMLF010000050.1 GCA_946497585.1 uncultured Clostridium sp. | reverse complement strand
AAAACATATACTTGGGAGATAAAATTTTACGTTGGGGACGGTCCTTTTCGTAAAAAATAATTTATTAACAAATCACAATATATATTCTTTCCCATTTCGCCGCGCGGGTCGCTATTTGCTCCAGCTTGCACGTTACGCTGCGCAGTTCTACTCAGAATTAACTTAATGTGCTCACGCTGCTACGCTCACTGAAATGTCAAGAACATATATTGTGATTTTTTTTCGAACACAAATTTTACGAAAAGGATCGTCCAAAAAGTAAAATTATTTATTTTTGCTTTTAATTTTCTTAAGCTCTTCACTTCTTTTAATCTTTTGCGTAGTAGTTTTTATAATAGGTTCTGTAGAAATAATAATTCTTCTAATATATTTATAAGCAGGCATTTGCTTATTTATTTTTGTTTTAATATCATTCCAAATAGTATCGCAATATTCATTATCTGAAATATTAGGATAAGCCTTTTTTAATTCTTCTTCATCATAAATAATTTCAGCACAAATTACAATATCTGTATTTCTATCATGCTTAGAATCATCAAGAGAGCCAAATACCATACTTTCTGTAACATAAGGAAGTTTATTTATTAGTATTTCTATTTCTTCTGGAAAGATTTTCTTACCGTTTTTAAGAACAATCATATCCTTTTTTCTACCAGTTATAAAAACATAACCTTCATCATCTATATAGCCTAAGTCACCTGTATAAAACCATCCATCTTTAAGAACCTCTTTTGTAGCTTCTTCATTTTTATAATAACCTAGCATTATTGCAGGCGTTTTGGCAATTATTTCACCAATACCATTTTCGTCAGGTTTGTCAACTTTAAGTTCTATTGTAGGTAAAGGAAAACCAACAGAGCCAGTCTTTTTATTAAAACTATTTTCACCAGCTAAAACAGGAGACGTTTCAGTTAATCCATAACCTTGATGAACATCAAACCCAAAATCATTGTAACCTTGTATAGTTTCCTTGTCCATTGGGGCTCCACCAGCGACTATAGTGCGAAGTTTACCTCCTAAACCATCAATAATTGATTTGAAAATTTTTCTCTTGGTTTCAATATTTGCGTGTCTAAATAAAACTCTCATAATTTTAACAAGAGTTGCCTTCTTTTGTGCTTTTATTTCTTTTAAAATCTTTTTATACATAATTTCAAGCATAAGTGGAACACATACAAATCCGGTAACTTGGTATTCGACTAAGTTATTTTGAATGTATCTTAATCCATCACAAATAGCAATTGTAATACCACAAGAAGTACCAAATAAAAATGTTGTAGTACTTTCGAATGTATGATGAAGAGGCAAGAAAGATAAAAACTTGTCCTCAGTTGTAATATTTATCATTTGGCTCAATGCATATAAATCCATACAAATAGCATATTGAGAAAGCATAACAGCTTTTGCTATACTTGTAGTTCCAGATGTAAATAAAATAATGCTCATTGCTTTGTTATCTATTTTTAAATTATTGTATTTTTCGATATCTAAGGCGTAACCTTCTTTCAACAAGCTAGAGTAAGACAAAATGCCATCTTTATCTTCTTTGTAATCCATACAAATTTTTAAATTACAATCAGAGTCTTTTAATACATTAACATATTTATCACTAAAAATAATACCATCAGCTTCACTGCGTTTTAATAAGTCCAAAAGCTCATTATCTGGCAAAGATTTATCTAGTGGAACAACAACTAACCCAGCAGTTGTAATTGCTAGGTAACTCACACACCATTCATATCTATTATCTGAAATAACGGCAATTCTTGAACAGTTTAGGTCCAATAGTTTACAAGCCAAAGCTTCAATATCTTTAGCAAATTGCTCATATGTTATTTTTATATGCTCATTACTTTCTGGAGTTTCTTTATATTCAAAGGCTATAAGGTCCTTGTATTTTGTTTTATATAAATTGACAAGCTCTCTAAAATCATTTAACTTTTGACCTTCATACAATTTGTTGTTCATAATTTAAAATTCCTTTCTTGGTATGCTATATATTGGTGTTCAAAATTAGTGTATATCAGGTAAAATTTATCAAATAAATTGAAATTTATTATCTCCTATAATTTACACTTATTGTATTACAAATATGGTAATTTTTCAAGAGTTATGTTTTGTCGAATAATCTGTCAATAGGTGTCAACGGGGACGGACCTTTTTGTCAACGGGGACGCTCCTTTTTGTGTCAACGGGGACGCTCCTTTTTGACACAATATTTTTTTATGTCCACCCAAAAACTTGTAAAAAAAGTAAAAATATTGTATAATTTAAAAGTATAATGTAAAAAAATAATTATGCTAAAGAATGCAATTAGGCTAGATAAAGTTATATAAATAGTAAAAATACAGTAGGAGGTCACAATGCCTAACAACCGAAGAAGAAAAACAAGAAAGTCAACACTAATTAGAGACACAATCAGTAACAAAAACTTTATAATTATTTCTTCAATATTATTAGTGGTAATAATAATTTGTGTAATAGTAAATGTAATTTTAAATATTCAGGAGCAAAGAAAAATTGCAGAAGAACAGCAAAGAATAGCCGAACATGTTGAAGAAATATATTCTGCAATGGAAGCAGATGTGGACTCAATCAATAATTTTAGAGCAAATTCAATAATTAGGATATCAGCAATTGGGGACATACTTTTAGGAGATAATTTAAAGAACTATGGAAAAAATGCAGAAGGGCTTTATACAGATATATTTTCAGACATAACTAAGTATTTAGACAATTCAGATATAACAATAGGAACTTACGAAACAGATGTAACAGAAGATACTAAAGTTTTTGCAAACGCAGTAAAAGAAGCAGGAGTAGATTTAGTTACACTTGCACATAATCATGCATTGGATAATGGAGAAGAGGGGCTAGAAACTACTCAAAACTATTTAGAGAGTATAGGAATTGAAACAGTTGGAAAATATTCAGAAGAAGTGCAAGATAGAATAAAAATAATTGAAGAAAAAGGCGTAAAAATTGCCATATTATCTTATACTTATGATAACGGAGAAACAGGAGTAAATATATATAGTGAAGAATTAGCAAGCGAAGATTTAGCATACGCCAATGAAAACGCAGACTTTACAATAGTACTTATGCATTGGGGAGATGTATATAAAGAAAAACCCAATAGCACTCAAAAGGCACAGGCACAATTTTTAGTAAACAATGGCGCAGACATAATTATAGGAGCACATCCATCAGTTGTTGAACCAATGGAAATTTTGCAAAATGGGGAAGGAAAAGATTGTTTAGTAGCATATTCATTAGGAGACTTCACATCAGACTTTAGCTATGAAAATTCTAACTTAGAATTAGTGCTTAATATTCAAATATATTATGATGCAGAAACAGATACTGTTTCATTGTATAAAGTAGATTACACACCTATATATATGAACGACTATGGCAGACAAAATACAGTAAATAGGTACAAATTATTAGACATGAAAACTGAAATTGCAAACTATGGCAGAGATGGAAGTACTCTAGACAAAACTACTTATGATAAATTAGTAAGAGGAATTGACAGACTTAATGCAATAATAGAATAAAGAAAGGAGCACAAAATGAAAGTAGGCTTTGTATCACTTGGATGTAGCAAAAATTTAGTAGATACTGAAATGATGATAGGACTATTTAAAAAGAATAATTTTGAAATTGTAAATAATCCACAACAGGCAGATATAATAGTAATTAATACTTGTGGCTTTATTGAGCCTGCCAAAGAAGAGGCAATAAATACCATATTAGAAATGGCAGAATATAAAAATCAAAATTGCAAATATTTAATAGTAACAGGTTGTTTGGCTGAAAGATATAAAGAAGATTTAATAAAAGAATTACCAGAAGTAGATTTATTTGTTAAGTTTAGTGAATATGATACAATATGGGAGCAAATAGAACAATTAATTAATAATAATATTAAATTGAAAAAAACAAAATCAATAGAAAATGAAGAAAAAAATTCAACAGAGAACAAAAAAGAAGAGAAAATAACAATTGACAATCACATTAGCCAAAACGAAAAACTAGACTTCCTAAACAGAGTAATTTCAACAGGCGAAAACTATGCCTACATAAGAATAGCAGAAGGTTGCAACAATTTTTGCACATTTTGTGCTATTCCATACATTAGAGGCAGATTTACAAGTAGAAAAATTGAAGACATTTTAGAAGAGGCAAAACAATTGGCACAAAAGGGTTACAAGGAGCTAATAATTATAGCTCAAGATACTTCAAAATACGGTGTAGATATTTATGGCAAACCAATGCTAGATAAGCTTTTACATAAAATAAGTGAAATAGATGGAATAGAATGGATTAGATTTTTATATACATATCCAGAAACAATTACAGATGAATTAATACAAGAAGTAAAAAATAATGATAAAATATGCAAATATTTTGATATTCCAATGCAACATATTTCAGACAGAATATTAAAAAAGATGAATAGAAAAAGTACTGGTGAAAGCATTAGAAATTTAATTACTAAATTAAGAAAAGAAATTCCAGGCGTAGTTATTAGAAGTACTTTAATGGTAGGATTTCCAGGCGAAACAGAAGAAGATTTTGAAGAATTATATGAATTTGTAAAATGGGCAAAATTAGATAAATTAGGATGTTTTACATATTCAAAAGAAGAAGGTACAGCTGCTTTTAAAATGGAGAACCAAGTTCATCCTATGACAAAAAAGAAAAGATATAATAAAATAATGGCTTTGCAACAAGAAATATCTAAAGAAAATATGAAAAAACATATAGGCAAAACTTTGAAAGTATTAGTTGAAAATTATACAGCCGGTAACGAATATATAAATGTGCAGAAAAACAGCGAGAAAAATAGTAATATAAACAAGTTCAATTATGACTGTATAGGCAGAACATACATGGACGTACCAGACATTGATGGAGTCATATATATTAAAGGCAAAGCAAAACCAAATACATTTGTAAATTGCAAAGTTAAAGATTTTAAAGAATATGATTTGATGGGAGAAATTTTATAGATAAATGTAAGCATAGACCAAATATTAATATAAAAGAATGATAGAAATTTAAAAAAGCATAAAATAAGTAATAAAGAAAGGAAAATGAGAATGAATAAGAAAGGGGACTTATTACATCACTCAATAATTTATAAAATATTAAGTGACATACTTTATTTAATTGCATATCCAATTATATTTATCCTTACAAAATTATGGCATGGACTTAAAATAGAAGGAAGAGAAAATTTAGATAAAGTAGGAGATGAATATATAGCAGTTGCAAATCACATAAATATGATAGATTGCGCAATGGTAACACTTTCGATTTTTCCAAGAATACCATACTTTTTAACATTGCAATCAAACTTAGAAATACCAATTATAAAATATTTAGTAATGCTATTAAGAGGCATACCTATACCAAGAAATAAATCAGGAAAAGAAAAAATGATAAATACTATAGATAATTTATTGCAAAAAGGCGAAGTGGTGGGAATATATCCTGAAGGAGAATTAATACCTTATTATGATGGAATAAGGGAATTTAAAAATGGAGCTTTTAACTTTGCAGTTAAAAATCAAGTTCCTATTTTACCAATAGTTTTTACTTACAGAGAACCAGAAGGTATAATAAAATTAATTAAGAAAAAGCCTTTTATAACACTTACTATATTAGAGCCAGAATTTCCAAATCCAGAAAAAACAATGGCAAATGTGGTAGAATTAAGAAATCGAGTACAAAGGAAAATGAGACTAGAAAGAAGAATGAAAAAACTATACAATGAAAGAACAGAAAAGAATGGAGAAATGCAAGAGGAAAATGTGTAAATCTGTTAAATCTAGTTTTTATGAAAAATAGTTTTTAATATTATAGTTGGAAATTTAATTATACATAATATAATGATTGAAAATCATAACAAAATATGGTATAATTGTAACATCCGAATGCAACTTTTGACCTAAGGAGGTTACCGATGTACCAACAAATCACAAGTATTAAGTGGGTAAAATGTTGGAGGTGTGGACTTCCAATTGTTTTACAAGTTGGAAGTGCTATTCCTATAGGAATGGAAGCGAGGTGTCCTCGCTGTGGAAGTGTACGGTCCGTATCAGCAAACTCTTTTCTGAAAACGTCGGAAATTCCAAATGAATGGAAAGAGATCACTCTTAAATCTATTGGAGTTACAGGCTTGAATCAGAGGAAAGAGTAACAAAGGGGAGAATTTAATGGTCAAGAAAAAAGAGGGAGCACTTGCTCTCTCTTTTTGTTGCAATAAAATATTTGTATATGTAATGAAATAACATATTAATAGATATAGGAATAAATTTCCATAAAGAAAATTCAAAACAAGTGTTTACAAAACACTTGTACGGTGATATAATATGTAAAGTAACTGATGAAAGCTAAGAATGTACGTAAAATACAAGCCTTAAAAATAACTAACACTTTGTAAAAGTAAAAAGAGGTGACAAAATTGAGCAAATACTTATGTATAGACTTAAAAACATTTTACGCTTCAGTAGAATGTGTAGAAAGAAAGTTAGACCCATTTAGTACAAATCTGGTAGTAGCAGATGAAACAAGAGGAAAAGGTACAATTTGTCTAGCTGTATCGCCAAAAATGAAAATGCTTGGAGTCAAAAACAGGTGTAGGCTTTATGAAATACCGCCAAATATAAAATATATAATAGCAAAACCAAGGATGAAAAAATATATAGAATATTCAGCTAATATTTATGAAATCTACTTAAAATATTTGTCAAAAGACGATATATATGTTTATTCAATAGATGAGGCATTTCTAGATGTAACAAACTACCTTAAATTATATAAAATGGACGAAATAGAACTTGCCAAAACTATTTTAAAAGACATTTACAATACATATGGTTTAACTGCAACAGTAGGAATTGGAACTAACCTATATTTAGCAAAAGTAGCATTAGATATAATGTCAAAACATACTCCAACTAATATAGGCTATTTAGATGAAGAATTATACAAAAGAAAACTTTGGCACCACAAACCTTTAACAGACTTTTGGCAAATAGGAAGAGGAATTGAAGCAAGGCTTAATAAAAAAAGAATATATGATATGTATGATATAGCACATACAAATCCTAAAATATTATATAAAGAATTCGGAGTAAATGCAGAATTTTTAATAGACCATTCATGGGGCAAAGAAACTTGTACAATAAAAGACATAAAAAATTACAAAACTAAAAACACTTCAATATCCAATAGTCAAGTTTTATTTGAAGATTACAATTTTGAAAATGCAAGGCTTGTCCTAAAAGAAATGGTTGAATTAAATAGCATAAAATTAGTCGAAAAAAATCTAATAACAGACACAATTAGTTTGTATATAGGCTATTCAAAAAATATTATAAATTCAACTGGTGGAAGTATGAAATTGGCAAACTATACTAATACATATTCAGATTTAATGGCTTATTTTCTAAAACTTTATGATAGCACAACTAATAAAACAGTTCCAATAAGAAGAATAGGAGTAAGCTTTAACAGATTAGTGAGCAATGAAGCACAGCAACTTAGTTTATTTGAAAATCAAGAAAAAATTACAAAAGAAAGAAAAATAGAATTAGCAATAAGTAATATAAAACAAAAGCTGGGCAAAAACGCAATAGTAAGGGGCATGGATTTAGAAAATGGAGCTACAACAATACTTAGAAACAAATTGATAGGAGGTCATAATGCCTATGATTAGAGCAGAACGAGCAAGGCAGTTTATGCCATTTGATGCATTAACAGGATTTAAAGATGCATTAAAAGAAAAAGAGCAAGTGCATATAAGAAGAAAAGAATTGTCTGATGAAGCAAATGAAGAATTATCAATGAAATTAAATGCAATAGATACTAATAAAATTGTGCAAATTACTTATTATGATGGAAATAAATATACTAAAATTAAGGGAAAGGTAAATAAAATAGATAAAATTAACAGAACAATCATCGTGACTACGAGTGCTATTAATTTTTTTGATATAATTGAGATTGAGATAATGTGAAAAGGTGATATTGCATGTAAAAAAAATATATGATAAAATTATAAAGAGGAAAATATATATGATAGAAGATTTAGAAAAGCTTATTAATTTTATACAATCAGAATATAATAATATAACAGATAAATGGGAAAACAGCATAAATTACAAAAAGATAAACTTAAAAAGTAATTTAGTATGTGATTTAATAGATAATAAAGAAAATTTTAATAGTATAATACAATACAGAGATTTTATAAATGAAAATATAATACAATTAATAATGGACTTTAAGCAATTTAACAATGAAAATTCTAAAGTTAATATTAGAGCAAAAGCTAAAAACTCTATCGAATATAAGATGGAGAACTATATAAAGAATCATGAAAATGGAAGAATACCAATAAATAAATGCTTTAATGATTTGTTTGGAATAAGAATTATATGTGGAATAGAACTTACAAAAGAACAAATTATGAAATTAATAACAGACAAGTTTGATAAATTAAAATGCATAGACTCTTCTAAAAAAGAATACAAAGCAATGCATATATATTTTAAAAAGGATAATTATAGTTATCAATGGGAATTACAAGTTTGGAATAAATCGGATGAAATTAATAATATAAAATCTCACGAAAAATATAAACAAGACTATGTAAGATGGGAAAATGAGAGTAAAGGAGGTAATAACTAATGGTAACACACTTTATATTTATGAGTAGTTCATATTCTAAAGGAACAAGAATAGCATTGGACTTTATTGTAGATGATAAAGAAATACAAGAAAAGTTAAAAAAAGACTTAGATGAAATAGTGCAAAAGTGTGGAAAAGATGTTTCGATTTCAACTCATATGATACAAGCAAAAGATGAAACTTGGGAATCAGTATGTGAAGCCGATCATTTCTTTAAAGATGTAAAAGTAGTAAAAAAGCTTGATGAATTTATAAGATTAATACAAAAAGATAGAAAATTAGAAGGAATAGATGTTGCCAAATATATATTATCAAAAGTAAAATGTACACAACTAAAGTTACAAAAATTAGTTTACTTATGTTTTGCAGATTACTTATGTGAAACCGATAAAGAGTTATTTACAGACAAAATATATGCATTTCAATATGGACCAGTGGTAGAAACGGTTTATGACAAATATAAAAAATATGGATACAAACCAATAGAAGAAGAAAAAGAAGATATAAAAAGTGAAGGTATATATGAAATGGCTTCTAAAAGTAGAATAATGTTTGCAGAAGATGGAACAGAAAAGATAATAAGTATAGACCAAACATTAAAAAAATATGGAGAATTCTCGGCTTCAAGGTTGATAGAAATAACGCACAGGAAAGATACTCCTTGGAGTAAAACTTTTAGAAGTAGATGGTTACCATATACACAAATAAAAATAGAAACAATCAAAGAATATCATAAAAATGAACAAGTATAAAATAGAAAAGGTTATTAATTAAAAGTAGCTAAACTATAATACAGCATATGCTAGTCAAAGCTCAAATAATCGAACATGAATTTTTGAAAAATTACTTAACAAATAAGAAAATATATGGTATTATTTAAATACAAGTGAATGAGTCTTGAATATTGCTAGTTATTCAAAATGTAAATAGTATGTGTACCGCGAATACACATACTATTTTTTTGCATAAAAATAGAACAGACCGCGAATCTACTCTACGACTAAATACAAGCTAATTAGTTTTGAAATCACGAAATTATGCCTAAAATTTATAAAATGATGTGGTAAATCAAATTAACCATCATGCACATTACAATACCAATCACAGTAGGAATTAAAAATGCAATAGCAGTCCATTTCCAACTTTTTGTTTCATTTTTAATAGTAAGAAGTGTTGTGGCACAAGGAAAATGTAAAAGTGAAAAGAGCATAACATTTATAGCAGTAATTATAGTCCAACCATTTGCAGATAAAATTTCAAACAAACTTTGAATACTACTAGTATCAATAAGACTTCCAGCACCAGTATAGCACATAAGAATAATAGGAAGAACAATTTCATTAGCAGGTAGGCCAAGTATAAAAGCAGTTAAAATATATCCATCTAGCCCCATAAGTTTTGCAAATGGGTCAAAGAAATTTGCAATATAAGTAAGAATACTAATATTAGCTATTTGTACATTAGAAAGAACCCATATTAAAATTCCAGCAGGAACGGCAACAGATAAGGCTCTACCTAAAACAAATAAAGTTCTATCTAAAAGAGAATGTACAAGTATTTTACCAATTTGAGGCTTTCTATAAGGTGGAAGTTCAAGCAAAGTACAATCAGTAGCACCTTTCAAAATAGTTTTAGAAAGTATGTACGAAACTAAAAATGTAAAACCAATTCCAATGCATACAATAATAAAAACTATAAAAGTAGCAATTAAGCTAGATTTTAGACTCTCACCAGCATGGGCGGCGCTAGTAAAAAATATTGTAGCAATTGTTATTAAGAAAGGAAACCTGCCATTACAAGGTACAAAATTATTAGTAAGTATGGCAATTAACCTTTCTCTTTTAGAACTAATAATTCGGCATCCAACAACACCAGCAGCATTACAGCCAAAGCCCATGCACATTGTAAGGGCTTGCTTTCCAGAAGAACAACATTTCTTAAAACATTTATCCAAATTAAAAGCAATTCTAGGCAAATATCCCAAGTCTTCTAATAAAGTAAAAAGTGGGAAAAATATTGCCATAGGAGGGAGCATAACACTAACAATCCAAGTAACAGTTTTGTAAACTCCATCAAAAAGCAAAGAAAGTAGCCAGGCAGGGGTGTGAATATATACAAAAAAGTTTTTCAATGGAGGCTCAATATTAGCAAAAAGAGAGGACAATAATTCAGATGGATAGTTAGCACCTACAATAGTAATCCAAAAAATTAAACAAAAGAACAGTATCATTATAGGAATACCAAACTTCTTAGAAGTAAGTATTCTATCAATCTTTTTATCTCTTTCATTATAATTTTCATCTTTAACAGTAACAACTTCTGCAACAATTTCATGAGCTCTTTCAAAAACTTTATCAAGGAAGATTTTTTCTTGATTTTTTGTTTCTATATTTGGACTATCAGTTTTGTTTTCTGTATTTCCAAGAAGAGTATTATCAATATTTTGGGCAAAATCGTTATTAGTAATAATAGTATTAGGCGTAGGTTCTATTTTTTTATTACATACATCAGCAATAGTATTAATCAAATTATTCAAAGTTTTCTTCTTCCTAGCAATGGTTCCAACAACAGGAACTCCAAGAAGTAACGACAGTTTATCTAAATCAACACTGATGCCTTTCTTCTTAGCTTCGTCAAGAAGATTAACGCAAACAATTACAATATTAGTCAAGTTCATAATCTGAAAAACTAAA
>CAMMLF010000049.1 GCA_946497585.1 uncultured Clostridium sp. | reverse complement strand
TATAGCTGGATATGTTTTGGAACTTATAAATTATAAAAAGGAATGGTAAAAAAACTGGGTTTTTCTTTTAAATTTAAAGATGCATATTAATTAAGAACTAATGTGTTAATAAAGTGTTAATAAAAAACTAGCATACATCAAATTAAATTGCAGTATGCTAGTTTTATAGAAAATGAGATAAATAAATGTAATGTGCTTATGGCATTTATTTATTTTTGGTGGCGAAGAGGAGATTAAATTTTATCATTTTCTTGCAATTCTATATGTTTGAAATTCCTTTATTTTTAGCACTTTCTTAGCAATACTATTTCTAATCATTTCTATACTATCTCAAACTAAAGTGTTAAAAAAGTGTTAATTTTTTATGGTTTTTCTTGGTAATTGTCTAGTAAACAAAGGTGCTAAATATTTATCTAGTATTTTACTCTCTTTCAAAATTTTATCATAATCTGCATCATACCCTATTAAGTAAAATAATTTTATCTTATGTATAATTATTAAAAATTTTAATAACATACTTTTTCACCTCAATTAATTATACCATTTTATGTCAATTTTGTCTGTTGAAATTTGTCGAATATATTGACATTTAATATTATAATTTGATATACTTTTTTCAATCGTTTAATAAACTCCTTCAGTTGGGTGCATAGATTAGTAATTGACTTCTTTGCATTTCAACTATTAGTTTATGCACCTAACTCTTCACAGCAAGATGTTAAGTGCAAATACATATGGAAGGGGGTAACAGAATTGAATACAAAAGAAATAAGCAACAATACTGTTGCTGTAAAATACTTAGGTAGAGCTTTAATTTCTTTAATTGTTGGTATTATTATAGTTATATTAGCTATTTTAGGATATAACTCAAATATTAACATAACAAAAAAAGGAATTGAAGTCCAATCGCAGAACTCCAATTCTATATTAAACGGATATGAATAAGGGCTTCGGCTCTTATTCTTTTTTTACATTTTAATAATATTTATTAAAATTGTCAATAATTATTACTCATTTGTTATTATATTGTAATACTTGAGTAATGTTATTGTAACATTGATATTTTATCCTGTCAACACTATTCTACCACATTTTTTTATTTTTTTCAAGTTATGTTTACTCTTTTATGAAATTACTGAAATACCAACAAAAGTTGACGAACGAGGATTGATTTTAAGGTGTTTTTATTTTTGAGTAATATACTTTTATGTCTTATTTTGAGCATAAAAAAAGAGGTAGACTGCAATAGTCTACCTTTTATCTTTTTCTACAATAGTCTAGACAAATCCAACCAGAAGGAATTTTACCCCAATTTCCATTGACTTGACTTACTGTTACATTTACGCCTCTTAAAAGTCCATTTGCATAGTAATTGCCCTTTGCTCTGTTTTGACTTCTTGCATTTGACGTTAACTGTCTATAATTCTTTATAGAATAATTCGTTCCTGCTCCGCTTCTTACGTGAAGTAATGATGCAGTAACTGTATAATTTCCAGTTGTATATCTTGTATTATTGTAACTTACTAAATAATCTGAACATACCCATCTATTCGTTCCAATTCTACTCCAATTACCTGATGTTTCATAGACTGTTACTCTGTCTCCGTCATAAAGCTTTCCTACAACTGAACCCCAGATGCCATCTCTTACATTTAATCTAGTATTTACATTTACGTATCTTGTGTAATTAGATGTAGTAACTGTGTTTGTATTCTCTTGTACATTTCCAGAATGTTTATAAGCAAAAGCACCTCTAAAATTGGCATAGTTCTTAAAGTTATCTACTGTAACATATACTTTGTTTCCGTCAACTGTTGCCTTTCCTCTTCTTGTAGATGTATCAAATTTTCCTGCATACAAATAAGGGTCATAAACTGTTATAGTATCCCCCTCTATTCCCACCAGTACAATAAAATGTCCGCCACTTGTGAATAAACCATTTGCGACAGAACATACGACATAATTGTCGTTTCTTAGCAATTCTATTGCTGTATCTATGTTAGTAGTTTCTTGATACTCTATATCAAAAACATCTGCTACCCAACGAAAAGCACTCCAGTAAGTTCCGCTATTGGTACTTCTATAACCATATCGTACAAATAAATCTCCCATTTCGTCTGGTGTAATTGTTCCTTTTGTTGCTGTAACTACTATTGCAGCAGAAGTTGGACCACAACCTGACGTGCCAATTGTTTGAGAATTATCCCCTATAGCTGTATATACGTGATTTTTCCAACGACTATCTATTTGAGAGTAGTATGTAAGTCCTGTGTAATTACCTAATTCTATGCTAGGATATTCGCTAGCACCATTGTAGGCTATCTCTCCTTGTTCTTCAAAAGCCTCGCTTTCTACTTCTTGTTCAAGATTTTGCTCATCAGCCTCTGTTTGCTCTGGTATTTCGGTACTTGGCAACTCTTCTATTTCTTCACTAGACATATTGTAAGTAGTTATATAATCCTTTAATTCATTTATAACTTCTCCAGCAATGTTTTCTGACGTGTTATCCTTATTTACATTATAAAATCCTAAACCAGCTAAAATAGCAACTATAACAGTTGCTACTACTAGAATAATATTCTTTTTCTTATTTTCATTCATCTTATTTTTCTCCTTACTTAAATTTTTGTTTATAAAGTAGTAACATTGTGTCATACATTATTATTTCTGCACTTAAAATCTTCACTTCTTTGCATCTATTCAGTTCTAAGTTTTCATTATAATTTTTACAATAATAGTCCATTTTATAATCAATATTTTCATTTTTTACGACTATTATCTCTGATGCTTTTTGTTCTGGTACTGTTAATTCTAGTGCAATGTCCCTATTGCATTCTTTAGCTTTTAATGCAATATCAATTAAGTCTTGAAATTTACTTATATTCATTTTTACACCTGCCTTTCTATTTATTTTAATCTTGCACAAATGCAAAAAATTGTGCATATATTATAAATCCACTTCCTACATCTTTTACCTTAACTGGAATCTCCGAATATAAATCTCCAACTAATTTTATTTTATTTGTGTTTGGCACGCATCTAAAATAATAATTTTTATTAAATGCAGCTTTCATATTAGGAAAAAACCAATTATTTATAAAAGTAAAAGGCATTTCTAGTTCGAAGTCTTCTTCACTATCATTTTCGTATGGTTGTGCATTTATAATTAAATAGCAAAATACTATATTTCCTATTTTTTTATAAATAAGCTGATTAGCATAAAAATTACAATTTAAATTTGTTTTAAGATTTGAAACTATGTTATATCCTTTTAAATCATTAAACTGTTTATATAGAGGTATCATTACATAACACCTCTTTTCTTTTTATTCTTTAAAGTAATCGTGTGTGTGTGTGTGTGTGTACAGCCTCAAGGCTTTGCGGGTTTTTATTCATATTCTTAACTTCCTTTCTACAATAATCCTTTATCTTTGCATTCTTCCCACTTGTCGTGAACATAGCTATTGCCCCCATTTTGTGTATAACGCTCATAAATTTCATATGTACGTTTTATTTGCACTTCTGTCTTTTTCACTCCATTTTCTAAATCTGATAAAAAATTTATAAGATATGTTTTATCTGCATCTAACGTATGTTCTTTCATATCTTTTTTATTTTCCGTTCTCATTGCATCTATTTTCTTATCTATGTCTTCAATTTTGTTAGCTTTTTTATTTGTTATAGCTGTTATTATTGCTACAACGATTGTCCCGATTGTGGGTATTAAAGATGCTATTATTCCACTATCCATCTTTTCTCCTTTTAAATTTTCATATTAAAAATTAAAGTCGCGTATTGCCATGCGTCTATAGAAAATGTGAAGTGATTTTGTTCTGTTGCTTTTGAAATGCTATATTGCTTTCCTCCACTTCCCTCAGTAATTTTTACTTCGCCAGATATACTATATATTCCATGTCCATTGCTGACAAAACTAATTAAGTACATCGCATTTGGCAATAAAACTAAAATTGAACAATTGCTAGTAATCTCTATGTCTATAGTCTTGCTAGTTCCTCCATTTAGATTATCTACAACTATTACTGTCTTTTGTTTATCTTCTAAACTATCTAATCTATTTAAAATTTGTTTGATTTTATACGCAAGAGGTTGCATTACTGCTCACCTCTTTTCTGTTTATTTTTCTTTAAAATGCTTGTGTGTGTATATATATACAGCCCCAAGGCTTTGCTGGTTTTTATTCATACTTTTTGTTCTCCTTTCTACAATAATCCTTTGTTCTTTTCTTCTTCCCATTTGTCATGCACATAACTATTTCCACCATTTTTTCTATATCTTTCATACACTTCATATGTTCTTTTTATTTGTATATCTGTCTTTTTTATTCCATTTTCTAAATCGGATAGAAAGTTTATTAAATAAGTTTTATCTGCATCTAAAGTATGCTCTAGCATATCTTTTTTGTTTTCTTCTTGCATTTTTTCTATTTTTTTATCTAAATCAACTATCTTATCCGCTTTTTTATTTGTTCTCTTACTTATTATTGTATTTGCTATTGTTCCTGCTACAGTAATAATAGCTACTATTATTGTACTTTCCATTTGTTTGCCTACTCCTTTTATATTAAAATTACATAAGTATACGCTTTTGTAAAATGTTGTTACCTATTTTACTCCTTTTATTTTAATATACTAAAAACGCTGGTCTAACACCATACCAGTCCGAACTATAAAACGCATTAGGTAAACCATTTATTCCAATAGCTGCAAAGCCCATATTATTTGCAACATCTCTTAGCCAATAACCAGTTCTAGCAGTATTATCAAAGCCTATAATTAAATCCGCTCTCATTTTAAATATTGCTAATTGTGTACTATCTATAGTCTCAACATGAGAATTTATTGCATTTGTCCTAGCAGGAGAATAAATTAGTGAACCATATACCATAAATTCATTCATAAGTTCTATATCAGAGTCATACCAATTTCCTGAACTAGCATAATTGTCTGTAACTGCATCTTGAAAATATTCTCTATGGTTTAAAATATGACTATTATAAAAATCATTTCTTATTGTTTGTCTAAAACCTTCTAAATTTTCTTTACGCATTTTGCTTTCTGCATAAGCACCAGTACTTGTACTACTATCATTCATATAACTAGTACCCATTACTTTTTCTGGTATCATTAGAATATGTGGTGTTGTACATTCTGTATCTCCTGTATGCAATCTGTAATTTATATCTGCTACTAAATATTTTCTATTGCTATTTTTTCCTATTATATAATCCCCTATAAAAATGTCATCAAAAGTTTCTGCTGCAATTTGTTTTGATAGAGTACCATCATAGAATAAATCCGTAATATCTTTACCTCTATAGATACTATTATGAAATCCTGCATTTGGAATATTCATTAATATATTAAGTGGTTTCATTTGTGTACCCCCCTTTCACAACAAATTTAAAGTATTCTCCTTTATCAGCACTCCAATCTGTAGTTAATTTTATTTTATTGCTTATACTATCTGCTTCTCCTACTTCTCTATAGTGTCCATCTGTTCCTGCGTCGTCTGAGCTAAGAAGTAATAGAAGTCCCATATAATAAACTTGCAATACATTTCCACCTACTTTATAGTAAAATGGTAGTGTTATTTCTCCTCCTGCAGCTACATTTGCGGTTAAAATTAAATTGTATGTATGTTGTGTAAGTTGCTCTGCTTTAACTTGTCTATTTTCATTGGATTGTACAATCATTACTATATCATTATCATTTACTTCGATAGCTTGTGTTAATTCTGTTATTTTCTTATTCATAATAATCTCCTTGTGTAATTATTTGATTTTCATCTTCTGTTATAAGATTGTTATTATCTTGTGTTACTAAGTTATATGAAGGAGTAAACTGTACTTTTACTTTTAGTCTAAATTTATCTCCCACATAAAGTTTTGTAGGCTCTACTATTACTTCTAATATTTTATTTGCCATAAGTTCCTCCTAAGAAACTTTCATAAGAACTAGTTTAAACTTTTTAGTAGAAACTGGTTCACTATCACTTATTTTACTTCTCCTAACAGTAATCCCATCAGAATCTAGACTTACACCTAATTCAGCACATCCCAGTAAAAAACTTGATGAATCTTTTCCCAAAGATGTAGTCCATGGATAATCTATTCCTCCAACCGTTCTTCCTCCCATTATAGATATAACTACACAATTATTAACATTATATCCACTTGGATAGTTTACTTTAGTAGTGGCTGTCAAACTGTCACTTGTAGTTGTTGTACTACCAGTTATCACTGCAATATTTGCTTGCTTAGTTGTTATACTAACATTTCCGCTTCCATCAAAATTAGTAGAACCACTAACTGCTCCTGTTAGAGCAATTTGCCTTGCTGTTTTTAACTTATTAGCCGTTCCGAGCATTAGCACTAATATTACCACTAATATCGCCACCAGTACCGACTTCAATTTTTCCACTTACTGTTCCTCCTGTTTTTAATAATACATCGCTCTGGTCCTTTATTCTATCTAATTCATCTTTTAACTGTTGTAATACAGCTCCATATTCCGCTTCCATTTCGTCATAAATAGTGTCAAAGTCCAAAAATGTACGCTCGTCTTGAAAATCTGTTATTCCAGAAGCGTTAGTTCTAAATCTTGCCAATTCGTATTGATATACTCCAGCATTGTTCTTTACAATATTAGTTTGTGTTAAATTTGGATAGCCACTTGCAGATTTAACAACTTTATAAGACGCTTGATTGAATTGGCTTTCAGTATTTTGCAAATCTAAGTTTACTTCTATTACTAGCTTACAGTAAACAGTATCTGCGCCTGCAGGAATTGTACTACCTGTGTCCTCTTCCAAAAATCTTCCCTGTATGCAAACTGCTCCGCTTGCTACAGTAACATTTGAACCACTATATGTAACCTGCATACCATTTTTATAATTATTTGAAACTCCATCTTTTCCGTTTAAAAAAGTATTTATAAATAATGCAAATATTGGGTTTCCAAAAATTTGTTTTGAAAAAACGTGTCCTTTAAGCATTTTTGCTCCTTTCTTTTAATAATTTATCTATAAATTTAACTCTAATATTTCCACATGTATATTCAATAAACTTACTTTGTGTTATTTTTATTGCAGAAATATAAGTATCAAATATTAAAGACTGTTTTGTTTTTATAGCAATAGGTGTTCCAACTGGAATCAACCTATCATAATAATTAAATGTTATTTTATGATTGTAAGCATTTTGTTTTATCTGATCTAATGCAGTCTGAGGTGCATCCTCATAATTTTCTGTATAAACTGTTACTGTTTTACCATCTGCTCTATTAGGATTTGTCATATCTGTTGTCGTTGTCCTATCATTTAACAAATATAATGTATAAGTATTTGTACTGGTTAAAACAATAACCTTACTTACTACATCTGTTTCAAAAACTTCGTTGTAGTTTGAAATAGGCTGAGCATTTACATCAATTAACTCTTTATTAATTGCTTTATTCTCGATTGTTATTACAAATTTCTTATTTACAATAGAAAAACTGTACACAATATCATAATTTTGCGTACAGTTAGTCATATATGTATGTAAATTATAGATGTTATTTTCCACATTTGTTACACTTGTCTGCTTTTTAGTATGTGTTTTTACTACTACTTGCATATATGTTTTATTTATAAATGTATCTTCATTTTGTATAAAGTTCTTATTTATTGCATTTGCTATAAAATCTTCTATTCCTGTAGAACTAATTAAATTTTCATCTTCTAGAATAATATCTTGGTCAAATAGATTAGTAGCATACTTAATAATATATTCATACAGATTTTGTCCATCTGTATTTTGAATGTTATTTATAGTTCCCCAATATATAATCTTATTATTCTTTTTAATTACAATAATATCTCTGGCTTTAGCTGTTGTTTTCTTTAATACATCTATAATTGTATTTGAATTAGTTTCTTCATCTATATTTATTTTATAATTTGATAATTCTACAATATCCTTTACTTTAAATGTAAAATAATCAAAAATCCACATAAATACTTTATTTTGTTCTATTCTTATAGGCTCTTTTGCTAATACTTGAATAGTTGCTTCATCTGTGTAAATTTCTCCAAAAATATCTCTAAATGTAATATCTATATCATAAACTCCACCCAAATTTGGAGCTTGTAAATCTATTTCATAATATCCTGATTGTTCATTGTAAATTAAAGTATAATCTTTGTCGTTAAATTTAATTGTTAGTTGATTTTCCATAAATACCTCCTAAACAGCTTTATATTGAGGTAATACAGTTACTTGTGCATTTAATACTTCATTATCTGCTGTTAATCTTAATTCACAACTTCTATTTACAGGTATTCTTATTACATTATCATTCTCAAAATCTATATGATCTAAATCAAATAAACTTGTTGTTGTACCATCTGTATTTTGCTTCATTATATAAAAGTCATTTTCTTTAGTTCCATATAATAATTTCTCATATTCTTGTATTTCTACTGTTATCTTTACACTTTGATATAGTTCTCCATCTACATATAGCTCAATTCTAGGATTTACTAGATGCCCATCCATTTGAACTAAAATAGGAGCATCTGTGTGACCTTTATTAACATACTGTAGATTTCTTGAATCGTAGTCTGAAAACTTACTATCCCATTTAAAATCCCAACGAATTTCATCAGTTTGTGGTGTTATAGTATAAATTACTGTATTTTCTTCATACCATAAAGACAAGCCAGCAAATTCAACAGGACAAGCAAGCCATTTTCCTTCTTTTTCGGTTTTATCCAATCTTATCATAGATACATCTCTATAATATGTTTTTTCAGTAGAATCATAAGGTACTATATATATCCATTTTAATTTTATAGAGTTTTCAATAAAATCTATAAACTCTTTTACCTTATCGTATGATTTAAAATATGCTGTTCCACTAGGATTTTTCTGTTCAATTTTTCTATTATTCTCGATAAAATTATAACCTAATCTTTCAAAATCTGATTCATATGAATAACCCAAGTTGCTAGGAGAAGTAAGAAAGCAACCTTCATTTAAACTATCTAGTCTGTATCGTTGTCCTTTTTCATTCTCTAATAAAAATCTTCTTACTTTCATTTTGCATCTCCTTAATCATATATTTTTCCAAAATTGCTATCAACAGATGCTATAACAAATCTTCCAGCAACATCCTTATCAATAATTATTTTTGCATCTAATTTCTTAACTGCAGTAACAAATGCTTTTGTTATATTTTCTAAACTCAATTGACTAGTATTCGTAGTTTCTGAAATTGTAGGATTAATATCAAATTCTCTTGGAATTGAATTTGACATGTCTTGTGATACATCCTTCATTGTATCAGAAAAACCTTCTCCTAATCCTAAAGCCAAATTTGTACCTATTTCATCTTTAAAAACTTTAGATGGGGAATGTATTCCAAAAAATGATTTAATTCCATTTATAATATTACCACACCATTCTTTAACTTTTCCTATTAACCAATCTTTTGCGTTTTTTATTCCTTCCCAAATTCCACTAACCAGATTTTTACCTACATCCGCCATGTTGGAGAAAAAGTTTCCAAATCCATTTACTAACGCAACAATTATTTCAGGTATTTTACTAACTAATTGCGGAATGGCTTTAATTAATCCTTCAGCCAGCTTAATAATTAAAGTAACACCCATTTCAATAATTTTAGGTAAATTATCAGTTATTGCTGTTATTAATTTATCTATTATTATAGGTATCTTATCAATTAATTGTGGCAAAGCATTTATTAAACCTTCAGACAAACCAATCAATAACTGTATTCCTGCATCTATAATTAAATCTATGTTATCTAACAAGTTAGTTACTATTGTTGTAATAGCTTCAATAACAACTGGAATCAATTCAGGCAAGCTTTGTGATATTCCTTGGATTAACGACAATAAAATATTTATTCCAAGATTAATTATAGTTGGCAAATTTTCTGTTACGAATGTTAATAATGTAGTAATAAGTTGAGTAACCATCGGCATTAAACTTGGTAATGTAGTTTCAATTCCATTAATTAGAGTTTGCAAAATTTCAGTTCCAGTTTGTAAAATTGTTGGTAAATTTTCATTAATTTTTCCAATTATTCCTGGAATTACTTGAACAATACTATCTGCTATTGAATTTATCTTTGGAAGAATGTTATCTCCAGCAGTAAGAACAGTATTTACAAAATTATTAAGTTCATCTTCTAATGACATATCAGGACTTATAAATGCTGTTAACAAGTTTGTCCAAGATGACTTCATAGAGTTTAACGAACCTTCAATTGTTGTACTTGCTTCTTTTGCTGTTGTACCTGTAATACCCATTTCTGTTTGAATTGCGTGAATAGCTTGAGTTATATCTGCAAAGTTACTTATATCATATTTTTTTCCTGTTAGTTTTTCTGCATCTTCCAATAATCGTTGCATTTCTTCTTTTGTTCCACCATAGCCGAGCTTCAAGTTATCTAACATTGTATAGTTTTGTTTAGCAAATCCTTGATATGCATTTTGGATCATTGTCATATCAGTACCCATTTTATTTGCATTATCTGACATATCTGTTATTGCTTGGTCAGCATATTTAGCACTCTTTTCTGTATCATTGCCTAAACTTTGTAATAAACTAGCACTAAAAGATGTTACTGTGTCCATATATTCATTTGCAGATAGTCCTGCTGTCTTGTAAGCATTATGAGCATATTCTTCAACTGTACTAGCACTTCCTTTAAAAAGTGTTTCTACACCACCAGTTAATTGCTCATAATCAGCATAACTATCTAATGATTGCTTTCCTATGTTAAGCATAGCTGAACCAACTTCTTTAATTCCACTTGCTAAAGTTTTTATTCCACTAGTTATAAAATCTCCTAGAACATTGGCTTTTAGTAAATCTCCAAATTTTATTGAACTTTGACCTGCATCGTCAAAACCATTTTTCATTTCTTTTAATTCTTTATTACTTTTGTCGGTTGCAGATTCCATTTGCAAAAGCTGTGCTTCAGCATTATTAAGCTGTGTTTTAAAGTTTTTTACTTTTTCATTATTAGATCCATACTCTTTCTCCGCTTCTGACAATGCTACTCTCAAGCTACTTATTTTTTCTTTTTGCTCTTGAATAGTATTATTCATGTTTGAATAGGAAGTCTTTACATCCTTTACTGTTTTATCTCCAGAATTAAATTGAACATTTGTTAGTTTTAATTCGCTTGAAACATTTTTCAAATTATTAGTTATATCTTTTAATGCTTTTCTATATTCACTTTCACCAGTCAGTTTTACTGAGCCACCAAAACTAGACGACATATTTTCACCTTCTTTATCTTTAAAATAAAGAAAGGTATTGGGTAACTACTTCACTATTGTTTGTGCGTGCTCCTCACTCTTTTCTTTTTGTATTTTTATTATTTTTTTGCATCTATTACACTTTAATTCTGCATCTAT
>CAMMLF010000048.1 GCA_946497585.1 uncultured Clostridium sp. | reverse complement strand
ATTTATGGTTAAAGAAGACTCTTGCATATATGAATCACTTGTTTTTGTGTAATATATAGATAATGGGGTTATAGTGTCAAAAGAGCCATTATCTCTATTATAGCCTGTACCTACATAAAATAATATCGTGTAGTTTTCTTTATAATATCTATATAGAGTTGGCACTATTGTTTCTACTCCAACTATTCTGCTAGACAAGGCATAATTACTAGTAGCTCCAGTTACTTCACCTGATAATTGCTGATAGTATGCTTGTATGTCAGATTCCTCTGCTATTCTATCTGAAGTTTCTCTTACTCTAGTAAAAGAAAATATAGCAAGGGAAAGTGCCGCAATTAATACAAGTACGGCAAATCCCATTTTTAATGCGTCTACTGCATTTTCCATTTATTAGCTCCTTTGATTAGGATAATGTTAGCAATTTATTATGTTGTACTATCATCTGCGAATTCAATGACTATTGTTTTTATATATCCATTGCTCCAATATGATGTACCTGCTTTTTCTTCATCTGAAAAGTCTTCACTACCACCTAAATGTACACTATATGATCTACCTGTTCTTATATTGCTAGAAGTAACTTGTGATCCTGAACTTGCAATATTAGTATCTGTTGTTGTAAGATAAATGTAGTTTCCTACAGTATCATCATTTGCTTGAGCTGTTCTATTAATACCATTTACATAGTTAATTAATGCTCTTACATTGCTTCCTGTTGTGTGATCTGAAAAGTATGATTCAATTGGTGAGTTGTGTGAACTTACTGCTTGTTGGTCAATTCCACTAGTATCAGATGCTATACCTGAAACGTTATTGTAAATAATAACTCCTAAACCAACTATTAATATTGAAATTAAAATTGCACCTGCTATAATTAATGCTTTTGATGCGTTCTCCATAAAAATTTCCTCCTTTGATTTTTAAAATTTTTTATATATACATTTAGTTAAAATGTAACTAAATCTAATAACTAATTTAATGTAAAAATTTAAGTAAAATAAGTTCTTAATGTACTTATTGAATTATAACATTTAATAAAAATTTGTGCAATAGTTACTATATAATGTTTTTCAAATAAATTAACTATTTTAAAACTTTTATTACTAAACTGTATCTCTCCATACAATGTTGTATTTTTGTAATAATGCATTTGCATATAATTCGCTTTCTGCACTATTTGCACCTATTGTATGGAAATTAATTGATCTAACTCTTCTAGTATATTCATTATATACTATATCATTATCTGCCATTGTTCTTCTAGCCTGAATTTCTTCTGTATTAGAAGTTGCAGATATATTACTAACAATAGCATTACAAGAATAGTATGTTGTATTTTTATTTTGGGATAAAAAATCATTAATATCTGTATCTATTATTGATGTTCCATCAATCATTACATCTACATAATAATCATCTCCGCGCTCAGCCTCATATTCACTATTGTTTCTTTTTGCATAATTTATTATTGTTGCTATTTCTTGCATACTTATATTTGTTCTTTCAGAATAGTTTGTAAAATTAACGTTAAATGTTGCTATTTCTGTTTCACTTATTTGGTCATTTAAGTTTCTTGAAAATGAACCAAATTGTGTTATTATATATGTTGCTAATGAAAGAACTAAAATTCCAATTAGAATTTCACCAGCAATTATTAATGCTTTAGATGCATTCTCCATTAGCCTACACTCCTTTAATTATTTTTAAACAAATTTTTAAAATTTTGATATATTTTATTTTTTAATTTACTTTAGTAAGCCTTCTAAAAGTCATGTGCAAAACTCTTGAATTTTGAGTATCATATTCAACTCCAGTACATTCAAAAACTAATTCTTTAAGTGCATTTTTTTGATTTGAATTCATTCTATCATAATTAGTTTGAATATATGTTACCAAATCTTCATTTGTAGCATCTGCACTTGATAAACCATCTACTGTTACAGTAACTGGATTATATCCATCTGCTTCTGTATATCTAGAATTTGTATCATAAACTAGGTTTGCCAATGATATCATTTGATATCCTCTAACTGTTGTTCTATTATAAGCCTCAAATCTTTCATTAAAATCTGTAATTTCTTGAATAGATTCTTGGTCAACTTGTGTTTGCTGAGTTTCCCTTATTCGACCAAAGCCCCAAACCAGAAGTCCTACTATTAACATTGCAATAAGCATTCCACCTGCAATAATTAACGCCTTGCTAGCATTTTCCATATATTATAATTCCTTTCTCAAGGTGGAGTTTAAATAATTTTTTTTACTTAAACTCCATTAAATTATATTGCTTACTCAAATTACATAGCTTGTATTGTTGCAAATGATGATGTCATACTTGTTAAACCAATTACTACTAGTGGTACAACCAAGTATCCAACGAAAATTCCTATAAGTGGTGTAAATCCTATTGCTCTTCCTATCATACCTTTTTTAGAAATTAATCTATCATTTGCTTCTTTACGTTTATCTTGATAGTATTCTCTATCTGAATCTAATTCATCAAAAGCTTCTTTGATTGGTACTTTTTCAACCGCTGTTTGCAAGCTTTCTACTATTCTTATTAATGGTTGGAACGAAATTTCTTCTTTCATATTTTCTAAAGCTTCCCATGAACCACTTTCGTAGTCGTTCAAACATCTACTAATTGGCTCTTTGAATATATCTGCATATCTTTCCATCCATTCTAGTATCATTTCAACGTCAACTCTTTCCAGTCTCATAAGCATTAGTATGATTGTTTGGAACTGCATTACCTCATCTTCCATAGACATTTTACGTATTATTACTTGGAACTTAAGCATTAATATTGGTGCTGCATATCCAATAATCGCAAATACCATTGCTATTAATATTTCAAACCATTTTAAATATTCAGAGTTGACAGTTTGCAACTTGTCTAGTATTTGTGTTGCATTTGATGTAATAGTTTCATCATCTGCATCTCTATAATAAGTAGACCTTCTCATAGCTCTTTCTATGTCTTCTTGAGTAGTATCTAAATGACCTCTAAACATATCTAGGAAATAGTTATGTGTTTCAGTTACCTGCATTGCATTTTTATAGTCTCTATCATTCATTTCGCCTATCAAGTCATATTCTGTTGTCGGCTCTGTATAAATATAATTTATTTGAACATTGTGTAGCATAATAAATATAACTATTGATGCAAAAAATACTACTACTGTTAGTACCAATCTATTAATGTACAGCCACTCTATTTTTTGCTTTGATGCTGCTGCTTTCAGAGCTTCTCTTATTTTTCTACGTTCTTTTGTACCATCTTTAGGTATAAATAAATCTACAAACTTTTTAACTGGTTTTATTCTATATAATTTAGCTTGCCAAGGATTTTGGTTGTTTTCTAATTTAATATTTACTGCTCCATTATCTTTAAGCTTTCTAATTAATATGTAGCATATGAATGTAACAAGCAATACTAAAATTTGTACAATCATTCCCAATTTGCCATTATAAAACGATTTAGTGAAAGAGAAGTTACTTAAAGCCCAGCTTTTAAGTGGTTCTAACATAACCATTGGGATTATTGATATAATTGATAAACTTTGAAATGTATAGTTAAGCTTATCCCTTTTCAATATTTCAAGTTGCATTTCTTGCGTTATATTGTCTAAGTTTTTTAAATAAAGTGATGTACCATCAACTTTTCTATCACCAAATTCTTGAGTTAAATATGATATACCTGCAAATTCTTTTAAATAGTTATTTGGAGCTATATCATAATATTTTTCAAGTTCTGTTTCTGGATCTTCTGAATTTAGTATGTTATATATTCTTTCTGCTTGTCTAGATATTTCAACATGTTCATCATCTTGTGCTGTTTGGTATATAGCTTCACCAACCATATTGGTTTCATGGTAAGAGTGACGCATTGCAGCAAAGAAATCAACTTGTTGTGTTAATAAATTATTGTCTAATTTATCTACCATTCCATCCACTAATGAATCTATTATAAATAATTCAAATATTAAAATAATAATCATTATCAATGGATTGCTTTTTGTCATTAGTATTACTATTAAAGTTACTGGTATAATAATTAATAAAGCTCTTGTTATTATTTTTGATGTTTGAAGTCTTGTTAAAAATTCATCATCTATGTTAATTATTTCAAGTCTTCTTCTAATTTTTAATAAATACCTTCTCAAAAATGGTAACTTTAAATATCTAACATATAATTTTTGATACATAACTTCTGATGAAAATGATTTTTCTTGAGTGCCTTTTCTAAGTTTTTCTATTCTAACAACATCAGAACTTTGCATTCTTTTTCTCAAAGCAAAATAGGCTATAATAACGATTGCAAATATTGCTAATACAACGCCCATCATTATAAAAATAGTTTCATTTGACATCTAAAGTCACCTCCTTTACTATTCTTCACCTTCAAGGTTAACACTTACTTTTTCTCCCCATATTTGTTCTATAAAATTTCTAAAATCTTTAGCGTCAGTATCATCCATATTTAAAAGCATTTCCTTTAAGTTTGTATCTGATATTTTGTTTGTCATTACATATCTTCCATCTTGATATTCAAGTATGTTTACATATTTATATAATTCTTTGTTTGTTTCTTTTGTATAATACTTTGTAGTGTTTTCTGCAAATCTTTCAAATTTGCTCTCTAATGTTTTTTGACTCTTGTAATCATTATTATAATCATTAATATCTTCTACTGGTATACATTCTGTTATTCTTTCAACATATCTTTTTCCTTTAAAGTCTTTTGTCAAGTGTATATCAAAGTTTAAAACTGATACAACTTGCTCTTCTGCAGTTTTTTCGTTTGTGAATACACCAGTTCTAAGCATTGAGTTACGTAGTGCTGTAACTAAGTTTGGAAATGTTTTAGCGTGGTGAGTAAATAATGTGAATTTAGATGCAACCTGTGCTGCTTGTATCATCCAAGATGCTACGGGGTCAGTTGCAACCTCACCTATGATGTTAACAGAACCATCAGTTTTTTTCTGAACATCTAGACCTTCCTGTCCAGATATTGTATCTGTTTCTCTAAATGTTAAAATATTTCTTGTAGGGTATATTTTTCTTAAGTGAAGCTCGAATGCAGTTTCCTGAACACGAATGTTCATTGTTTCATATATATTTTCTATCATACCCATAAGCATTGTTGTTTTACCACAACCCTGCTCACCAGTAATTGATATAATTCTAGCACCTTTTACTAAGTATTTTAAAAGTTCAATTGTCTCAATACTTCCCTCTTCACCTTTAAACCATTGTTCTAGTGTTGAACGCTTTACGTCGAATTTTCTTACGAAGAATGCCCATGTTTCTGAGAAACTTGGTCTAACAACCACGACACGAGAACCATCCTTCATTTCATTTATTTTATAACCATTTGTATCAGAAAGCTGACCTGGGTTATTGTATTTGTAAATGTTCTGGCAAACTCTTTTTAGTTCTGCTTCTGTACCAAATGATAAAAATGCAAGTCTTATAGATTTACCTTGGAAGAATATCCATATACTATCACAAGCTCTTGGTACTTTATGTTCCATAACTTGAGAAATATAGCTTGAATCCGTTTGTGCAACTTGGCTTAAGAAGCTTTCTGGCATACCAGATACACCACCAGATACACCATCTATGTTCATATCTCTTACTTCATCTATTGAGCTGTAACCTTTATATTTTTGATAAATTCTTTGTACTATAACATTTAATTTGTCATCAAATGTTAAATTATAATTTTCTTTTTCATATATTTCATTTATTTCTTCAGGTGTTATAACATATGATGGTTTTGATTCACCTGATGTATATTTAAGTCTTGCTAAATCATACTTTTTAATAAGCTCTGTTAATGCTTCATAACCGTAGTCTTTTTGATACATATAAATAAGTACATCAAACTTGTCCTGAGGTGTTAATAATGAAGGAACATCAAAAGGAATAGCTTTTGATACATTAGTCTCATCAACACCATATTCTTGTGAAAGTAAATCATAAATAAGTTCTTTTACATACTTCTTATCATTTACATCTCCATATGTACAACCTTTTAAAGCCTTTTTTAATTCGTATTTTTTATTTTTCCTCCTTTTTAATTCCTCTTCTGAAAGTCCTAAGTCATAAAGGTTAACCTTTGTTATTTCATCCATTCTTTTCTTAACAAAGTTCATCATCATCTCTAAAGTATATGTTTTGTCATCTACCACAACCTGCTCTTCTACTTTAGCTTCTTGATTTTTCTTTATGTATCTTATAACTAAATAACCGGCTATTAGTATTACTGCTAATATTAATACTATATTAAGAAACATAGTTTGCTCCTTCCTTTATCTATCATTTGATTTTTATATAAGACTTTTTCAAGTCTTTTATGATATAGTTTTATTTTTTACTAAGCTATAAAAATATTATATTAGCCCATTCATCTTTTCTTGCATTTTATATTCTAAGCTCTCTGTAGTTTGTCTTAATTGTTTAATAAAATATGTGTCTTTATTGTCATACCCTTCTATTCTTTGTACTTTTAGAAAATAATCTACAATTCGTCCTTCTGAGCACTCATCTGCCAACAATATATTATATGGAACTATCATTGGTATATTTTTTTCTTTTAAATATCTTGCAACATTTTTATTTGAGTACTTTGAATTTGGATTATATTTTCCAAGTAACAATAACACATTACTCTTTTTATAAAAGTCATTATTTTGCTTTAATCTTAAAAAGTTATTAATTGATGTCATGTTTTGGTTAAAGTTCACTACCACCAAATCTGATATATTAAGTACTTTATCTTTATTTTGTTTTGGAATTTTTTTGCTTAAATCTACCAAAACAATGTCATATGTTTGATTTGCTACATCTATTATTTGTGAAAAATAATTAGATATATTTATATATTCTTTAAAATCTACCGTTTTAGGCGCTTGCAATATATCTAGTCTGTCCCTAAGTACTGGTTTTGTATAACTTTTTATTATATCTCCAGAAGCTCTATTACTTGCAAAAGTTCTAACTAGTCCTTCTAAGCCATTTGATACATCCATAACATTTGCTCTTGTAAAAAGCCCTGTTCTTCTGTTATTAGGATTCCAAAAACTATTTTCTAAAGTTTTGTCTATAAATTCTGTTGAAAAAAGTAATATTTTATAATTATGCTCAATAGCCATAGCTGTTGCTATGGCTGAAATAGATATACTTTGTCCAGTTTCTTTTATATCTTCACTTATAAATGTTATTATAGACATTTTATTACCTTTCTATTTTTTTCTAATAATTCTTCTAATATCGTTTTGTGCTACAACACCTTCTAATATTAGTGAAATCAAATATTCTAAGCTATCTTTATATGTGGATGAATAATTTTTTATGCTTATTTGCTTTATTAAGTGATTTGTTAATGTAGCATTTCTATCCATATCTGTATCTGGAAATTCTACTTTTTCTTCATTCCATTTAACAGGGTAGTTTTCCAACAAATGATTTAGGTATTCATCATGTTTATTATTAATATCTGATGAAATTATTAATTTTGTTAGATTTATTTCTGCTCTTAAAGTTGCTAATATTTCTAAGCTTTTTTGAAGTTCAAACTCATCATATGATGTACAAAAGAAAGTTCTTTTAGAATTTGGTACCATAAATGAGTTAAAAGTTTGTGGGTTATCTGTATCAATTAATATATAGTCATAATTCAAATTTGGTGTGCCTAAATAATTTGCAATTTGCATAAGATTCATAAAACCAACTGCTACATCTACTCCATCATACTCACTCACATAGGTTGGAGTAGATGATACTCTTGGTATTACATATCTAAGTCTTTGCATTACTGTACTATCCACAATTAATACACTTTTATTAAGTTTAGTTATGACTTTTGCCACATTTAGTAGCAAATCTTTTTTATCATTTACTCCTACAAAACCTATTTGTTCCACTATGTGAATCCTTTCCGATTTTTATAAAATTTATTTTGTTTCTTGTTTTTACTTTTTCATTTTATTTTTTAGTTTATCAATTTTTGGTTTCTATTTAGTTTTTCATTGCTTCTCATTAATCTCATTAATTTTATTGCATTGAGTCTAAATAACTTTGTCTTGCATCTTGTGCATCACTAGCTTCTGTTGTAGTTCCACTTGATACTGAACCAGCTCTATCATCTGGGTCTATTCCGCTTAGTTCATTATTTACATTTTCTCTGTTACCGTTATAAGCATTAAATCTATTTAATAATTCTTGTTTAGCTTGAGCTACAACATTAGGGTCATTATTAATTAAGTTTTGAACTTCAGCAGTTGGTACATATGTTGTAATAGCTTGAGCTTGCATTCCAGGTTCAACATATTTTGTTAAATAAAGCATACTTCCTTCCATCATATATGCTTCAACTATAGCATTGCTCATCATTAGTATTTCACCTTCAGAAAGTTCTAATGATATTGTATTTACTGATGGAATTCCAGCATTATCAAGTACTGTTACTTGTTTCTTTGATACAACAATGTAGTTTGTGCCATCTGGCATTCTTAACCTTACATCAACAGTATCTCCTGTTTCTAGATCTGCTGGAAGTGTAATCATATTATATTGTTCTGCTCTAACATCATCTGTATTTAAATTTTCTGATGTTGTTAACATATTTGCAGTTACTATTGTGTTTGCAGCAATATCTATTTTTGCAACAACTTCAAGTTCATTTCCTTCTTCGTCATATGCTAATGTACTAAATGTTGAAGCTGTTAGTGCATCACTTGGTGCTACATTTGCATCTGCTCCAACAGTTGTAAACATATCTTGTGTTATTACCGTTCCAGATTGAACTGCTGTTCTCAACACATAAACATCTTTTTGTGCATCAAGCCTTGCTTGTTCTTCTCCTCTCATTTGTACTAACATTATTACTAATACTATAATACCTATTAATCCTATTAATCCTGCTACTACTAATCCCTTTATAAAAGAATTACGTGCTTTTCTTTCCAATGGATTCATTGTTGCCATTGATAATTCCTCCTTAATATCTAAAAATATTCTAATTTATTTTATACTAAAGTGTTTATAAAAACAATATTTTGAAGCATTATTACTTTTTTTTAATATATTTGTAATATTTGTAATATTGTTCTCCAATACTTTTATTTGTAACTTTTATATTATTGTGTGGTGTTTTTTTGTTGTGTCTGTAATATTTTTATTGTGCAATGTTTTCATTTGCCTCATTAGTAATTATTTCTTGCTTGTCCACATTCCAAATGTCTTTTACATAAATTCTATAATTTTCATTTGTAGTAATAAGCATTGCCTCATCTGGAACCTCTTCATTTTGAATTTCTCCATAACTTCTAAGATATTCTATTAACTGAGCATAACTGTCTGGCGGGTCTTCTGTAAGTTCAGTTTTTATGGTTTCTTCAATAGTCATTCTTTCTGTTTCTTCTTTTTTACTGTTAGCTATATTTAAAACTCCATTATTTTCATTATTAGTAACTATTATTACACCTGCTAAAAACATTAACACAACTACAGTTACAACCAAAGATACTAGTGTTATGCCTTTTTCACGTTTATTTAATTTTGTGATTTTTTTTGACTTAATTTTATTATTGATACAAGTTTTTTTGATACTATTATTTTTATTTTCCATAGCTCCTCCTTTGTTTTTTTATTTTATATCAAGAATTTATTTTTTTCAATTATTTTTATATATTTTTAAGAGTTGATTTTTTTATTGCTCATTGGGCTGGCTTTTTTTTATCTTTTCTTTTATTTTCAAAACTAATAAAACTAACAATAGTCCAAAAATTACTCCCAAAGTGTCTATAATAACATCATTTATACTTGCATGTCTTCCAAACGAAAATGACTGATGAAATTCATCTGTTAGTGCATATATGCATCCCCAAATTGAAGTTATAACTACTTGATATTTTAGCTTTATGTTAAAAGTTAATAAAAATCCTATTGACCATATTCCAAGTAAAGTATAAATGCCAAAATGAGCTAACTTTCTTATAACTTTTTCTCCTACATCTATAAAGTTTTTCCTATTATCTTCTATATTTAATATATCCGCAATTTTTGTTATTATACTTTTACTTAAATTACCTGATTCTTCTCCATTTTGTGATGAAAATCCAAAAATTATTAGTGAATTAATTATTATTAAAATTAAAAATACTATTCTTAAGATATTTTTCTTCATTTTTATCTCCCTATGTTACTATTCATAACTTATTTTTATCTCAAGCTCCAATATACATTCTTCCACATTATAATTGATATAAATTCAAGTTTCAATAGCAAAACCCTTTATTTTTTAGGATTTTTATGTTATAATTAAAGTAGCGTTGTGATTAGTACAAAAATCATAATAAATTTTAGGAGGTTTTTATGTGGATTTTAATCATACTACTAATTATTCTAATAGTTTTAGCTGTAATGAGTATTAAAATTGTTAGACAATCTGAGGTGTACATTATAGAAAGGCTTGGTAAATTTCATAAAATAGCTGATGCTGGTCTTACTATTATCATACCATTTATTGACCATGTACGTAGCATAGTTAGTTTAAAGCAACAAACTATGGATATTCCACCTCAAGATGTAATTACTAAAGATAATGTTACTATTACTATAGATACAGTTGTTTTCTACAGAATTTTAGAACCTGCTAAGGCAGTTTATGAAATTCAAAGTTTGAAAAAAGGTATTGAATATCTTTCTGTTACAACAATTCGTGATATTGTTGGTAAAATGGACTTAGATTCAACTTTTACTTCAAGAGATGCTATCAATGATAAGTTAAGAGCTATACTTGACGAAGCAACTGATAGATGGGGATGTAAAATAGACAGAGTTGAAATTCAGGACATTACTCCTCCACCTGATGTAAAAGATGCTATGGAAAAACAAATGAATGCAGAAAGAAATAAAAGAGCTTCTATTCTTCAAGCTGAAGGTGAAAGACAAGCTGCAGTTTTAAAAGCTCAAGGTGAAAAAGAAGCTGCAATTCTTCAAGCTGAAGCAGATAAAGAAGCAAAAGTTAGAAGAGCTGCCGGTGAGGCTGAAGCCATAAGAAAAGTTGCTGAAGCTAAAGCTGATGAAGTAAAACTTGTTTATGGTGCAATGATGAAAGCTAACCCTGATGATAAATTAGTTCAATTAAAATCTTTAGAAGCTTTAAAAGATGTTGCTCAAGGTGAAGCAAATAAAGTATTTATACCATTTGAAGCAACAGGGGCACTTAGTGCAATTGGTGCAGCAGCCGATATGCTTAATGATAAAAATGAAAATAAGCATGAAGATAAAAACAAGTAGTTGCAGTCTAATTAATAAATAAAGCTAAAACCACAATATATGTTCTAGAGCATTTCAGCGAACGAAGCTATACGCCGCTTAAACGCAAGTATTAAGCGCGTCAAGTGTCTTGCACACGTTTAAAGCTGAGTGGAGCGGGCAAGCTGGAGCAAAGCGACCCGCGCTGTGAAATGCGGAAGAATGTATATTGTGGCTTTAGTAATTAATTAAATTTATTAGACTGCAACTACTTTTTTTGATAATTACTTGTATCTACATTTTCATCAGGAATATAATATTTTGTTCCTAACATTTTATCAGGCAAATATT
>CAMMLF010000047.1 GCA_946497585.1 uncultured Clostridium sp. | reverse complement strand
AAGAAATAAAAGAAACAGCAGACAAGATTGCTAAAGAAGCAAAGGAAGATTTAATAAATGATAGTCCAAGAAGTAAAAAAGAAAGAAATCAAAAATATTATAAAGGATGGGCTATAAAGAAAAAGATAAATAAAAATGGTAAGTACGTATTGGCTATTTGGAACAAAACAAATTATAGATTAACTCATCTTTTAGAATTTGGACATAATGTAAAAAATGGTGGAAAAGCAAGAGCAGTTCCACATATCAGAAAAATTGAAGAAAAAATGAGTAAAGAGTTTGAAGAAGAATTAAAAAAGAAAATAAGAAAAGGAGTTTAAACATGACTTTAAAAGAGCTACAGAAATTATGTATTGATAATGGATTTAAATGTATATATGGTAATTCGAAGGAAATAATATCATTACCTTATTTAGTAATAACATCTGAAGAATCTACTAATTTTTCTGCTGATGATAAAGCGTTTTTTACTAAAACACCAGTTGAATTAGAATATACTTATAAAGATAAAAATTTAAATGATCAAAATAAAATAGAAAATAATATATTGAAAGATTTTAGTTGGAGAAAAAGTGATGAGACTTATTTGTCAAATGAGAGAGTTTGGCAAGTAAGTTATTTTTTTGAAATTTTTTAAGGAGGGAAAAATATGCCAGAAGCAAAGGAAAATAAAGTAAAATTTGGAATAAGCAATGTTCATATTGCAAAATTAAACGAAAGTGATACAGGAATAACTTATGGTACTCCATTTAAACTTCCTGGTGCTAGAAATTTAACTACTGATCCCGAAGGAGAAATAGTAAAATGGAAAGCGGATGATATCACATATTTTAGTTCGACATCAAATAATGGATATACAGGAGATTTAGAAGTTGCATTATTGAATAAGCAGTTCTTAACAGATATTTTAGGAATGGTAGTTGATGCTAATGGGGCACTGTTTGAAAGTTCTGATGATCAGATTTCACGATTTGCAATAATGTTTGAAATCAAAGGTGATGTCAAGAAAAGAAGAGTAGTATTTTATGATTGTACTACAAATAGACCTTCTGCTGAAAATAGTACAGTTGAAGAGACAATCGAACCACAAACTGATACAGTTAGTCTTAGCATGAATCCGCGTTCAACAGATCATTTAATAAAATCTATAATTGAGCCTAGTGAGACTAATACAGAAGTTTATGAATCCTTCTTTGATGAGGTTTATGAAAGGGCTGTTTAATTATGAAAGAAATTATTATTGATGATAAAAAATATAAAATTGATTGCAATGCTTTTACATATATAAAGTATCCAACTTTTTTTAAAAGTGGAATTATTGATGATATGAATTCTGTAAGAAATTATATAGTTGAGCAAACTTTACTTGTTAATAAATATAAAAACGAAGGAAAAACGGATGACGAAGCAACTACACTTGTAAGTCAACTTTTAAGTAAAAAAATTGATGATTTTATAAGTAAAATAACACAAATAACATGGATTTTAATCTATACAGCAGATGAAAATGTTGATTCATATGAAAATTGGCTTAAAAATATAAAAAAATTTAAAATAACAGATAAGTGGATTGTTGAGGTAGCGGAATTTGCCGTAAGTACCTTTTGTTGATGATAAGTTAAAAAACGAAATAGAAAAATTAGACAATAATGAAGATTCAGGAAAAATCACATTTCCCGAATCTTCTTTTTTGTCTAGCTGTTTAAGAATAGGTTTAACTTTAAATGATTTAAAAAAATTAACTTATGTAGAGGTTATGAAAACCATGATTTCTTATTTAGATTTAAAAAAAGATGATAAAAAGAAAAAATCAAATGTTAGAGAAGCTACGCAAGCGGATATCGACAAATTTTTAGGAGGATAAAAATGGCAGGAAATATAAAAGGAATTATTGTCGAAATTGGTGGAGATACCTCAGCACTTCAAAAATCATTAAATAAAGTAAATACGGCTACATCCAGTTTAACTAAAGAACTAAATTCTGTAAATAAACTTTTAAAAATCGATCCAAAATCCACTGAGATGCTTGCACAAAAACAAGAACTACTAAATCAGAAAATTGATGCAACAAGTGATAAATTAAATCAGTTAAAGAAAATTCAAAGTGAATACGTATCTCAAGGAAAGGATTTAAATACAGAAAATTATAGAGCTTTAACTAGAGAAATTGAAAAGACATCACAAGAATTAGATAGATTAAAAAGTAGTAGTAAAATAACTTTTAGTGAAATTGCGCAAGGAATAAGCAATGCAGGAGATAAAATACAACAATTTTCAGGTAAAATATCAAATTTAGGAAATAAATTAACTATTGGAGTATCAACACCACTTATCGCAGCAGGAGTATCTGCACTAAGTTATTCAAGTGATATCGAACAATTGCAAACTTCATTTGAAGTTATGACTGGAAGTGCTGAAGAAGCAGAAAAAACAATTAATGATTTAAAAGATTTAGGAGCAAGCACACCTTATGAATTAAAAGGATTAGCTTCTACTGCACAACTTCTTATGCAATATGGATTTACAGCCTCAGATGCTGTTAATGCAACAAGAATGTTAGGAGATATCTCACAAGGTTCTGCGGATAAAATGAATAGAATTGCAGCTGCTTATGGTCAAATGTCGTCAGCTGGTAAGGTTCAACTCGAAGACGTAAAGCAAATGATAGAAGCTGGATTCAATCCATTGCTTGAAATTTCAAATTCAACTGGTGAGAGTATGGAAAGTCTATATGATAGGATTTCTAAAGGAACTGTATCTATAGATGAGATAACAGAAAGCATAAAAAGAGCAACATCAGAAGGAGGACAATTTTATAAATCATCTGAAAAGCAATCACAGACTTTAGCTGGTAGAATATCTACACTAAAAGATGAGACAGCAGAATTAGGAGCAGAGTTTGTTGAGAGTTTATTGCCAGTTGCTAAAGATGCAGTAAAAAGAGCTACAGATTTAATTAATAAATTTGACGATTTAACAGATGAAGAAAAGAAAAATGTCGTACAAACTGGGCTTCTATTGGTAGCATTAGGCCCTGTAGTAAAAATAATGGGTACTTTAACGAGTGGATTAGGAAAAGGTGTGAAAGCAGTAGGAACATTTACTCAAGCAATTGGTGTTATGAAAACAGGAATTAATAGTACAAATAAATCTGCAAACACTTTAGCATCTGTAATGACTACTCTTGCTAATCCTACAACATTAGCAGTTACAGCAATAGTTGGAGCTGTAACTGTAGCAGTTGCAGCATTAGTAAAGGCACAAGAAGAAGTTATAAAAGCAAATGAAACTATAGGAAAAGCTTCAGCAGATTATGTAACTGGAATCTCTACTGCAAAATCTCATCTAGATTCATTTAATTCAACTTTATTTGCTTCTTCAACTGAACAACAAGAGCTGGCTAATAATATGCAAGAAATTCAAAATGGAATTACAACTATTTGTAAAACTGCTTCAGATGAAAGAAGAGGATACACCCAAGAGGAAATTGTTCAGCTGGATGAATATTTTCAAAAACTTAGGGATTTAAATCAACGAGAAGTAGAAATTCAACAATCTATTTCACAAGCGATAACACAACAAGCTGTTACAAATGCCGAAACTTTTCAAGGAACTTTAGAAGAATATAAGGTACAAAGTCAAGAATGGATTAATACAGCTTCACAGCAAAAAGAAAAAATAATTGATCTTATTGAACAGCAAACAATAGAAGAGATTGCTTTGTTAAATCAAAAATATGGTGATCAAGCGACAATGCAGAACGAAGCATATGCGAAGGAGTATAATCAAATATTGGCTGAAAAAGATAAAAAAATAAGTGCAGCTAATGATGAAATGGCTAAAGTTACAGAAGCATATTCAAATGGATATGCTAGTAGATTGTTGCAAAATGATGAATTTAAAAGTAAATTAGATGAATTTAATAAAGCGCTTGAACTAGAAAATGAGAGACATAATAATAAATTAATAGAATTAGACAATTCTTTCAATCAGAGTAAAATGTACCAAGATAAAGAAAGAAGAGAAGAGGCTTTTGAAAATTCTACAAATATTGCAGGAATATATAAAGATTTATTCAATAGTATGAGTGAATCTGAACAAAAACAGTTAGGGTCTTTGATAGGAATGGCAGCTAATACCGAGTTATATGGAGGAGAAATGTCTGCTGAAACAGCTAATATAGTTAATACAATATTAGATAATTATGAAAAATTACCTGATGGAAATAGAGAAATTATGAAAGAGGCTATGAGTCCTATGCTAGATGAAATGGAAAAAGCAGAGCCGGGATTACTTGCAAAGGCATATAGCATAGGTACTGGTATTCTGTCAAGATTAAGAACAGCTTTTGATATTCATTCTCCTTCTAAAAAAACAAGAGACATTTTTCAAAATGTAATGAAAGGTGGTATCATTGGATTTGATAGCAAAAGAAAAGATTTGTTAAAAGAAGTAGATTCTTTAACAGATGATGTTATGAGTAAATTTAATAATTTAAAGTTAATAGATAAAGTAAACATGAAAGGCTTGAATGCAGCGATCAATAAAAAGGCTAGTTCTTTATCTAGTATAGAAACAATTAAAGTTGAAAGTGATAAATCATTAACATTAAACAATATGAAAGAAGCTTTTAAAGAAGCGTTAAAAGAGATAGATTTTTCATTTATATTAGATAAAGAAAAAATAGGCAAGATGGTAACAAAAGAAGTAAACTCTAGATTTGGAGAGATGATTTGATATGGAAAAAGTTAGAAGAGTATCATTGAGGTTTTATGAAGATGGCGACGAAAATAAAACAGGACAAGTTATATCATTAAATTCAGGAAAAGATTTTGGAATGGTGACTGATTTACAAGGACTAGGATTTTCATTAGCCGCATCTTATTCTCAAATAGGTAATAGATTTGTATTAAATGACAAAAAAATAAATCAAGATCCGATATCATTTAATATATATTTAAAAACGTATAAAAGATATAAGGAACTTGCAGATTATATTAAATGGGCAGATTATAAGGTTACATTACATTACGACATAGAACTTGATGGAACAGTTAAAGATTTTAGAAGAGATATGTTGATTTCAAATGTTGGAAAAACAGAAAAAGTAAATAAATATCTATGCATTCCGATACAATTAATTCCGCTAAGCTTTTGGTATGATTACAAAGCTGATGCACGTTTATCAATTTCTAATAGTGATGAATATGTACAATATGAATTTGATAATGATTCGGATTTTGATTGTGAGATTCAGTTTCGAGTGTATGGAGGTTCATTTAATAATTTTGAGTTTAAAATAGTTAGTTCAAATGATGAATTTGCAGAAAAAATTTATCAAATGAAAAATATTACTGTATCTTCAGCAGAAGTTTTAGAATATAGCAGCAAAGATAATGAATTTTATATTAGAAAAGTATTAACTTCTGCTGGAAATACTCAAATTACAGATTTATTAAAATCAGAATATTTAGATTTTAATAATGAAAATATACTAAAAGTTCCCGCAAGAAAAAATTCAATTTTGATGTTTAAGGCAAGTAATATAAGTAATAAATTAAATGTAGTTTTAGAAACTAAAAAATTTTGGGTAAGTGTTTAGAGGTGTAAAGTGAATAATTGTTTTTTATGGATTTTTGATGTTCAATCTTTTTTTATTAAAGATGTAAAACAGGTTAGCAGTTATGAAATAAATGATGATGAAGAATGTTCCTCAAAATCATTAATATATATTTCAAATTCTAATATAAATGCACAAGAGAAAGACATTATTTTTTTGAAAGAAAACAACGTTAAAATTTTTGTTGGTGTTATAGAAAATATTGAAAATGCAGATGATAAGACTTTAAAGATTACAGTTTCAAATATAATGAGTATGTTTGATGAGAAAATTGAACTTAATAATGAAGAATTAATTTCAGAAAATGGGATTGAAGATTTTTTATTTTCTCAAATAACTGCTAATTATACTGTTGGAGTTTATGCTTTAAATTATATAAGAGTCAACGTATTATCTCATAATAAATTTAATATTAGTGTTGAAAATGAAAATGGAATATATAATTTAGCTACTTTTTGCAATAATTGTAAAAAATTATACGATTTAGAGATAGAGTTTAAAATGAGTGATGACAATAAATATTTAGACATTTATATTTATAAAAAAGAAAATGAAGAATCATCATTAATTGATTTAAACTTATTAGAAAAAGAATATATAAAATCATATTATAGCAGTACTATTCTTACTTGTGTCAAAGTATTGACTGACACGCAAACTTACACTTTATATTTAAAAAATGATAGAACTACAACTGAAAATCCTACAGATCCCGACATTATTTTTGGAAAAAGGACTACTATTTATACTTCTGATTATAATAACGCACACCAAGAAGCTTTAAATCAATTTAAAGCTAATAGATATGAACACTATTTTAGTTTCAGAAGTAATAAAGAGTATAATATTAATCAAAAGATTACTATAAAAACATTAAACAATGATATTTTAGATTCTTATATAAGTGCTAAAAAATATAATGGAAATGGCTTTTTTGAATACAAATGTGGAAATTTAAGGGTAGATTTTATAGATAAATTTTTAAAAGAAAAGAGGTAACTATGAAAATAAAAGTAGATGTTAATAATGTTACTATAACAGAAAAATCTGATATTCATAAAGGAGAATATAATGTAAATAAATGTATATTTGAATTTAGTAGTGAATATACAAAAGATTTAATATATAGAGCAGTATTTTCTTGTATAAATGGTTCATATTATCAATTAATATTAAATAATGAATGTGATATACCAGATGAAGTTTTGAAAGAAAAAGATGTTAATATAGAAATAGGTATATATGCTTATATATTAAATGATGATAATGAATTAGAATTAAGATATTCACCAAGACCTACTTATTTTAGGGTAGAAAATGGTAGTTATAAAGATGCCGATAAAACAGAAGTACCAAGTCCTACAGATTATGAAAAATTTTTAAATGAATTTAATAGAAATGCTAATGAGAAAATAGAAGCGTTTGATGAAAATTATAAAAATAAAACTGAAGTATATAATGATAATGCTATTCAAAAAACAAATGAATACAACAAAAATGCAGATGAAAAAATAAAAGAAATAAATAATAAAGTATCAGATGTAGAAAAAATAGAAGATAATATAGAACAGATACAGAAAAATGTACAAGCTAGTGAACAAAATGCAAAAACAAGTGAAACTAATGCAAAGACTAGTGAAATAAGTGCACAAAAAAGTGCTGAAAATGCGTCCGAAGTTTTAACTAATGTAACAACTATACAAGAAGATATAAATAAATCTAAAGGCGAAATAAACACAGCAAAAGAAAGTGTAGACAAGTCTCTTGAAAAAGTTTATAGTGCAGTAACAGAGGCTACTAATCAAGCAAAAGAAAGTGAGAAACAGGCTGGAATTGCAACATCAAAAGCCAATCAAACATCTGCAGATAAAACATCTGTTGAAACTATGAAAAATGAAGTATCTAGTATGAAGACATCTATAGAACAGACTAAGACTGATACAGAGCAAATAAAGACTGATACGCAAGCTATAAAAGATGATACTGAAGCATTAAAAGAAGAAACTTTACAAGCTAAAGAAGAAGTAGAAAATAGTCTTGAAAATGAACGTATTGAAAGTGATAAAAGGTATGCTAGAGCTATAGATTCTGAAATTGTTGAAATAAATGAATTTGGACAAGTAGAAGTAGATCAAGATTGTTATATGAAAGACATAGAAATTGAAAGCACTTTACCAGAGATTACTCAAGACACTAGAGAAGGATATAATAAATTTAATATAGATACTATTGCGGAAAATAAATATATATATGCAAATAATTCTAATACTGACCCTTACTATGGAAAGTTAAATAACTCGAATAGTAGTAATACTAGTGATTATATTCCTGTTAGTGAAAATACAAATTATTTATTAACATATGACTATGATACTTTACTTTCTGGTAATGAAAGAGGATATTGTTTCTATGATGAAAATAAAGCACCTATAGTTATAGATTCTATAGTTAATACTTTATATTCAGTAACTAATAAAAAAGCTACTTTTATTACTCCAACAAGTGCTAAATATTTAAGATTTTCTTATGATAAAAATTGTAATAATATACAATTGATTGAGGGCACAGAAGAAAAGCCATATGAAGAATATGGAGCTACTCCAACTTTAAATTATCCGTCTGAATTTAAGAATATATTAAGCTCTTTTAATATAAAAAATACAGTAGATGAAATAGAAAAATATGATAAACAAATTACTTTACCAGAAAACAAATTTTTAGGAACTTTTAATGGTTATAAAAACTACATTAATGATGATAAATTAAGAAGTAATCTTAAGATAGTTGAATTTAATGGAACAGAAAATTTTTATATAGTAAATGGTGAGGAATATAAAGGATTTGCATTACAAAAAAATACTACTATTTTAGCAAGCAATGTTACTTCTAGAATTATGTTATCAAATTATTTTAAATGTGTAAATAGTGGAGAAAGTTGGAAAGGTAAAAATACTTTTGGATTTTCTTATAATGATGTGTTGTGGTTTCAAACAGATGATGATTTTGAAACAATTGATGATTGGAAATCTTTCTTAGCACAACAAAAACAAGCTGGTACACCATTACAAATCTTGTATATATCAAATGAGGAAGAAACAGAACTTGAAGAAATTAATTTACAATTATATCAAGGAATAAATAATATATCATTAGAAGATTTAAAATTAAACTTTAAATATAATATTTCTATTGAAAAATATATTGAGAAAAATAATGAGAATGAGCGTAAAATATCCGACAGTAAATATGCAAGAGCGTTAAAAACTAAAGTAGAAGACGTAGAGCAAACACAAATATATGCTGAAAATGATGAAGTTGAAAATTTAACAATAAAAGGTGCTGAGTTAACTCAAAAAACTAGAGAAGGATATAATCAGTTAAAAAATACAGGCGTATCGAGGAATCATAATGGTATAGATTTTATAGTTAATTCAGATGGTACTGTTTTAGCTAATGGTACAGCAACTGGTGGAACAAGTGGAAGTTCAATATCTCAAATTAATATACATGATGAAGAAATTCAATTTGAAGCTGGAGATTATACAATTCAAGATTGTAAAGCTTATGTAGTTTATGAAGATGATTCTTATGAATGGTTTGACGGATTAACAAAAGCAACTTCAAAAACATTTGATAAATCTTTTAAAATAACTGATGCTTATATTCAAGTAAATCCAGAAATAACAGTTAATAACAAATTGTATTATCCGATGATTTTAAAGGGCACAGAGAATAAGCCATATGAAGAATATGGTGCAAGTCCAAGTTTAAATTATCCTAGTGAGATACAAGTGAAAAAAGAGCAGAATATATCAATATGTAGAAAGAATATTTTAGATACTAATGATATAAATAAAAGTTCTAGTGGTATTGCTACTATATCTAAAAATGATGGTGGAATTAATATTAATGGAACTTCAACTTCAACATTCTTGGCAATAAAATCTGTAGACTTAAATGTTCCAATTAAAGCGGGAACAAAATTATTTATGAACTATGGAAAAACAGAAAAGCTATTAAAAGATAATACAGATTTTTCTCCTTATTTTTGGTTGGTAAATAAAAACGGAACTTTATTCAAAACTTTAAATAGAAACAATATTATTAATGGTTATTCTGTAGAACAAGAAATATATAGAATTTCATTTGGAATAGAAGCATTAGTAGTAGGAAAAGAATATAGTGAGGATATATATATAGAATTAGAAATATCAGATAAACAGCCTACACAGTTTCAAAAATATGAAGCTATTGATATAAGTATAGCTTTAGAAAATGGATTTAATGGAGCATTAAAAGACTATTATAATGAAATAAAGAAGCTTGATGGAAAATGGTATTTAGTAAATAAATTCGCACGCTATGTACTTGATGGAGTAACAGTTGGTAAGAAAGTTACTGCTAAGCAATCTAAAAATAATATTGATAAATACGATGTCATGTTAGGAACTGATAAAATATATATTAATACTAGTAAAGATTACTGGAAACCTACTTTAGGAATTTGTAATTATTTAAAAAGTGATAAAACATACGGAACTATTAGTGATATAAACTCTACATATACTAATGCTATAGGGTTTTGGAAAAGTGGACAAGATCAAATGTCATTCTCTACAGAAAAAGATAGATTTGCAAGTATAGATGAAGCAAATGCTTACTTAAAACAATTATATGATGCAGGAAATCCACTAGAATTCTATGTGTTAATGTCTGAAGATAATTATGAAACGATTGAGTTACCAGAAGAAGTAAAACAAGAGCTAAATAAATTCAAGCTATATGACGATTTAAATAATGTTTTTATAGATAAAGGTAGTTTATCATTTAAATATAATAAAAGCTTATTAAGGGCTTTTAAAGAGCAAAGTGAGTTATCAGCAAGTTTATTAGATAGGATACAAGCTTTAGAACAAGCACAGGTAAATCAAGTGGGAGGTAATTAGAGATGTTTGAGATAGTAAAAAATGTTATATTAAGCAAGAGCTATAAGCTAGAAGACATATTAAATAAAATTAATGTTTTATGGTTAGAAAGCAAATTGAGCGACGAAGAAAAAACGTCGCTTATTTCTTTATCAAGAGAAAATGCAGTAGTAGAAAATAGTTATAAGCCAGTTCAAGAGCAATTAGATAATCTTTATAAAGAGTTTAATAATTTTAAAACAGAAGTAAATACTAGATTAAACACTCTTGAGGAAAAAGAAGATATAGAAGAGCCAACTGAAGAATATCCACCTTTTGTGAAACCTGAAGGAGCACATGATTGTTACAATGAAGGTAATAAAATGACATTTAACGGTAAGAAGTATATATGTTTAATTAATGGTTGCGTATGGTCACCAGAAGAATATCCAGATGCTTGGCAAGAAGTAGTAGAAGAAACAGAGGTGGTAGATAATGAGTAAAGATAATAAAAAAGGAACTATTATTGGTATTTTAATAATAGTTCTTTTAATTTTAAGTTTTATTCATAATTTACAGGAAACCATAAGTATTGAAAAATCAAAACAAAGTGGCAATGAACGTTGGAAACAAGTAGAAGAAAGAATAATTAATATAGAAAATAGAGTGGAGGTGCTAGAGAATGGAAGAGATAGCTAAATTAATAGCAAATTACTCTATTTTAATTGTAATAGCTATGCTTTATTTGTGGGATAGCATCCAAAACAAAAAAAGAAATGCTGAAATAGAAGAACAGAATAGTAGAATTTTAGAGCAAAATACAAGGTGTTTAGAAGAAATGAAGAACACTAATATTAATATTTATAAAAGCTTAGAAATAATACAATCAGATTTAAAAGATGTAAAAGAAAAGGTAGGTGAGAGAAGATGAGTATAGTAACAATTATAACAATAGCTTTGTTAGTTGAAGCTATTTGGGAAACCCTAAAAATGGTATGGCAAGAAGGAAAAATTAATATCAATACTATTGGAGCATTAATAGTTGGAATAGCAGTAAGCATATTGGCAAAAATAGACATTTTTGCTATGCAAGGAATAAGTTTATCTATTCCATTAGTTGGATGGATTTTAAC
>CAMMLF010000046.1 GCA_946497585.1 uncultured Clostridium sp. | reverse complement strand
AATCGCAGATGTCATAATTATTTATGCATGCGCTTTTGGAAGTAACAAATCATATTCTGTCAAGGTTATTGCAGATGTTAGGATGAATGCTAAGTCTGATGCAAAAGTTATTGTAACTGGCTGTTTGGCCCAAGTCTTTCGCAAAGATCTTGAGTATATTCCAAATATTCAAGTAAAGAGTTTTGGAGAATTGCTCAAGTGTTTTGAAAAGAAGGACGAAACTACCAGTAAATCTATTAGGCAAAATACGGTCATCATTTCTGAGGGTTGCCTTTATAAGTGTAGCTATTGTGTTTACCCAAAAGTTTGTGGTGGAAAATACAAGAGCAAGCCTATTGAGCAAATCATCGATGAAGTAAGAGTACTTAACGAAACCGAATCTACTATTTGTATATCCGGAGCTCAGGAAACATCAGAATATGGTGTTGACCTGTATAAAAAGCCTCAAATTAGTAGACTAATGGCACAAATTGCTGAAGAGTTTCCTAATACTAAATTTATTATTGGTTGGTACAATCCAAGTAGGCTTGGTAATATTGTTCAAACAATCATCAATCATGATAATATTAGTGAAATTATGCTTCATATTGAGCATAATGATCCGGAAATTCTCCGGAAAATGAATCGTTCGTACGACATTGTTTCGATTAGTGATTATCTTAGAATTCTTCGGGAAAAACGCCCTGATTTAATTATCTCTACAGAGGTAATTGTTGGTTTTCCTGGAGAAACAGATGAAAAATTTGATAATCTTGTTTTGTACTTATCCCAGGGATACTTTGATGACATTGCAGTAGCTAGCTATGAAAAAGTAGAAGGCACAAATGCTGCTAAAATGAATGATCAAGTTCCAAAGGAAGTAGCAAATAAGCGTATGGAGGTAATCCAGAAAAGATTCAATGCAACTTGCTATCCTGCTCCTAGTGCAGAAGAAGAGTCCGAAACCATTAATGACATATATCTTAAAGCATATTACTTGCTTAAAGGAATGCCAAAAAAAGTTTTGAACAATGAAGCTATGCAAAAGTATAGCAATATTGCAGGAGTAGATACCAAATCTAAGCTCGAATTTGAAAAAGAATTCGAAAAAATCGTCTCCATTATTAGCAATGCAAGAGATGAATTAGCTTCTAAAAGAGCTAAAAAGTATTTAACTACTGTTTATACTAAGGAAATCTTGACCTTTGCTAATGAAATTATTCAAGGAGGTGCTTTCAAACCGGGCTTTAAATCTAAAGCCAAAAATATTTTGATAGAATAAGGTCCTTTACAAATGTGAAGGAGAACGAAAGATGGCAAAAAGAAAAATCTTAATTAATCCATCGCCTAAACGTAGTGATGGACAAAGGAAAAATTCAACGAATAGACAGGTAGAATATAGTAGTTGTTCATGCAGATCATGCAGAAATTCTCAACAAGAGGAATATGCAACTGAAGTTTTACCAAGAGATACTGCATCATATAATTCAAATGATATTAATGCAGTAACAAGTGGAGTAATTGATTGCGTTACAAATCGTCTTAAAAACAAACTAAGTGATGGTATGATTGGCGTTTTTGGCTTATATCATGATGAGGTTATAGAAAATACTCTTTATAATATAGGAAACAGGAACGATGCAATCATCTTGCAACAATTTACTTACAAATCTGATTTACTCGGAAATTTTTGTGCTTCCATGTTTGACTTCATAGCAAATTCTGATTTCTTCAGAGGATATCGCTATGATGCTCAAAGAAGGATGATTCTTACTGAGCTTGATAAAATCTATTCTACAATAATGTATGCCAAAATGGAAAGTGAATATGAAAGTGCATTAAGAAGACTGTCTGTTTTAAGTTCATATCAAAATAGACATGAAGAGATTAAGAAAGTCTTTGGGCTTATGGCTCAGCTTTTCCAAAATCAAGCAAAGTTCGTAATGGCTATTGATATTGGGCAAAACCTCAATTACGTAACCTTAAGCGAACTTTACCAAATTCTGAATCGACATCTTGTTTTGATTATTCATTCAAACGTTAGAGTAGATATGATTAGAGACTCTGGCTATGGTGATGCTTTTTCAATGGCAAGTCCTTATAGTGATAGGTTGAGCAAGTTTTTGTATCCGAACTCTATATTTACTGTTAAATAGAATTGATTTTTCCTAACCAGAAATAGGTAGTGATGCTTTATGCATTGCTACCTATTTCTGGTATATTGCAAAAGTCTGAAAATACTAGCAAAACAAGGGATAAATAACATAATGTATTGACATTACTTCAAAAAAGATATATAATTTATACATCAAAAAAAAGGGGAAAAACAATGCAAAATAGTACTAATTTAGTTAATGTATCAAATTTTTCAAGTTTTGAGGAAAAAGTTGCAAAGCAAGAAGAAATTGAAATGCAAAATGAAGAAAGTATAAGAAATATAATAACCCAAATTTCACATTATATGGCAGATGAAAGTAATTTTTTGGAATTTGTCAAACAAATAAGAGAATGTAGAGATTCTATTTTTAGAGTTAAATCACAAATTCCAAATCTTAGAGAAGCATATTTTCAAAAAGATAGTTCTTTAAATCAAGAATTAAGTAAATTAAATAGCAGAAATATATTGAGTGAATATAGTATTAAAGATTTTATTTGTAGTGATACACTAGCTACAAAAATTCTAGATATGTCTATAAAAAGAATGATTTACCCTATGCAAGCATTAATGATATATGTAGAAGCTGATTGTCATGCAAATGCTAAAGCCTTAGTAGACGATATGGGAGAAGATAGTAGCGATATTGAAGATATTTGGTTTTTCGAAGAAAATAGTTTTGTATGCCAAAGTTTATATAAAGATAAAATAAAAACCGGATATTATCAAGAATTTTTTAAAAGGTTTGCAAAAGTATTTCGTGAAGATGAAGATGTAAAACTATCGGAGTATATAGATTTATTAAAATCTGTTTCAGCAGATAAAGTAGCAAAAAATATTCAGTCAGGATACTATCTTCATGTAATTAATTCTCCAATGAGTCAGAGAGAACAAAGATGTATAAAAAATGTTAATGTCATGAGAATGAATAAAATATTTGAATATTATGCGCAAGAAATAAGTTATTGGGAGAAGGCATTATTAAAACAAAGAGCCAAAGAACAAGGGCAGGATCATAGTGATTATGGTGAATTAGAATAAGGTGAAAATATGGAAGATAATAAAACTTTAAATATTAACAACTTAGGAAAAATAAAAAAATATATTAATAATATAGAAAAATTGGAACCTTATTTACAAAATAAAGAAATAATTCAATTTGCAAATGAGGATTTTTATGAAATTAAAAAGATTCAAGAAGAATTGAAACAAAATGGCAAGTTAGATTATGCACTACAAATAAAAGAAGTAACTGACTTGAGTATAGAACGTCTAAAAAGTGCGGAGATAAGTGTTATTAATGTCTATATGAAAATAAATGATGAACTTAATAGTTGGAGAAATATATACTTAAGAGTAATGTAATTATAATAGCCACGTGGAGGTAAAAATGAAGGGAAAAGATGATAAACAAATGAGGCTAGAAATAATTAAGCAAAAGAAAATGAAGGAGCATGAAAATTCGGTAAAAATAAGTAGAGTGATAACAACAATCTTGACTACTACTGAAGGTAGTAAGTCAAAAATTATTATGGATTTTTTAGACAAAAAAAGAAAATATGAGAATAAAATTAGCAAGAAGCAAAGATATTTGAAAGAAAAAAATAAATTAGATGATGTATATTATTCAGACTATAGCCCAAAAGAATTTATGGGGGATGAAACTGATAAAGTATACGAAAAATACTGTAAATTTGATGCAAATGATTACAGAAAATTATTCGTAAACAGAGATATGGGGTATAATGAGCTGCTTTGTAACGTTTTTCGAAGCATAGGAAACATATATACTGTTGGCATTGAGCTTCCTTATAGATGTGAATCACTTACAACAGAACAAATAAAAGTATTAATGGATGCTTATCAATCAAAATTTGATACTATTAATATATGGCTCATGAATAAAATTTTAGAATATTATAATGAAGAATTTATTTTTTGGAGAGATGTAGCAAGAAAAGTAAAATTAGCTGAAAAGCAAGAAAAAAGCAAACTGAATTATGGAGAGTTAGAATAATATTATTTTAAAAAAATTAAAGAGAGGGGAACTAAATTGGCTAAAAGAAAAATTTTAGTAAGTAAAGATAAAAACGGTGACAATAGTGAAAATACATTGATGGAACGATTGGTTTCTGAAGCCAAAAAGGTTGCCGAAGCAGAAATTGCTGAAGATAGAGCACGTTTAGAAGCTGAAATGTCTGAAAGGAGAAGACAATTATCTGAAGAAACCAAAAGAATAGACGAAGCAAAAACACAAGCAAATAGAGAAGCTAAAAAAATAATAGAAGATGCTAATAAAGAAAGTGAAAAAATATTATTTATTGCAAGGTATAATTCTGATAGAATAGTTCTAATAGCAAATGATAAAGCAAACCAAATTGTTCAAGAAGGAAGAGCCCAAGCAGATCAAATTGAAAAAGAACTAGATGAAAGAAAAAGAAAAATAATAAAGGATTTACAAGATAAAGCAGATAGTGTTAATGTGCAAGTTACAGCTTTAAATGAAAGAACTACTGTTCTAAATGAAAAAATCACAGATTTAAAGCTAATTCAATCTGAAAATATAGCAGTTCATGAAAAAAATAGGATGTTAGAAAGATTATTAGAAGGATATAAGTTAGCCTTAGAAAAAGCTCTAGGAAGAACAGTAAGCCTAGATGAAATTGAAGAAATATTGGCTGAAAAAGAGAAAATGGAAGAAAAATCAGAAAAATGTCAAGACATAATAAATAATCCTGAATTTATAAAAAAAGTTGGAAAAGTACAGCCATTAAATATTGCAAATAATGGTAGAAGTATATTTGAATATACTGAAAATGGTAAGTGGAATAAAATAGGTCAAGTTATAATGGAAAAAACTGATTTACCACATAAATTTCAGTTTGGAGATAGAAAAATTTTTGAGCTAGTATCAAAATCTATGGAATCTAAATCAAGCAGATGGCAAGTATGCAAAGATGGATTAGTTATAGTGCAAAGTCCACATAACAATATTATTGGCGCTAGAGCAATAGTTAAATCAGGAGATAGTTATTATAATGTAATTAATCTTTTTTCTAGTAGCAAAGTAATACCTATGCATGATTTCCTGGGATTATCTAATTTTTTGTTGCTATTAGATTCTGCAAAAATAAATCCTCAAAAAAATGCAAATGGTTTTTCTTTAAATTGCTTAGTATATAGTCAAAGAAAACATAAAGATTCAGATGAGTGTAAATTCGAAAATAAAGGAAATGGTTTATACCATATTACATTAAAAATGAATGGTTATCCTGATTTTCATAAATTAGGATATGACATATATAAAGCTTTAAATTGTAGCTCAAAAGGAATAAGTCAAGATGTACTAGATGATGAAAATAATCATGCATTTATTTTAAGTAGCCAATTCGAAAAAAACGGAGACAAATTGAATTGGCAAAAAGAGATAGATTTGTATAGAATGCCTGAAGATATGTCTCAAAGTGATGGAAGAGAATAATTTTTTGAAAAAAACCACAACTTATAAGTGGTTTTTTGCTAAATTTGAAAGAGCAAAAAACAAATAAAAAAGTAAGTAAAATTATTGCAAAAATAATAATTACGTGATATATTATACTAGTATTAAAATGATTACTTACGAGAAAAGAGGAATATTATGAAATTATTTAAATCATACAGTGAAAAAGAAGTAAAAAGAGTAATGCCATTAGTAAACAAAATAAATGGCTTAGAACCAGAAATGGAAAAACTTTCTGATGAAGAATTAAGAAAAAAGACAGATTATTTCAAAAAAGAATTAAAAGATGGAAAAACTCTAGATGATATACTTCCAGAAGCATTCGCAGTTGTTAGAGAAGCTTCAAAAAGAGTTTTAGGCATGAGACATTTCGATGTTCAGTTAATTGGTGGTATTATATTGCACCAAGGTAGAATAGCAGAAATGAAAACTGGTGAAGGTAAAACATTAGTTGCTACACTTCCAGCATACTTAAATGCTTTAACAGGTGAAGGCGTTCATGTTATTACAGTAAACGATTACTTAGCTAAAAGAGATAGTGAATGGATGGGAAAACTATATAATTTCTTAGGACTATCTGTTGGCTTAGTAATTAGTGGAATGAAGCCAAATGAAAAACAACATGCATACAATTGTGATATTACTTATGGAACAAATAACGAATTCGGATTTGATTACTTAAGAGATAACATGGTTGTATATGCAAATCAATTAGTTCAACGTAAACTAAACTATGCAATTGTCGATGAAATTGATAGTATTTTAATTGATGAGGCTAGAACTCCTCTTATAATTTCAGGTAGAGCAAACCAAGCTTCTGACATATACAAAAAAGCAGATAGATTTGTATCAAAACTTGAATCTAAAACAATTATAGAAGAAGATGTTAAGGATGAAGCACAAGCAGAAGACAATGAAAAATATGACTACATTGTTGACTTAAAGGCAAAATCTGCATCATTAACACAAAAAGGTATTGCAAAAGCTGAAAGAGAATTTGGATTAGAAAATTACAATGATATAGAAAACTCAGAATTAGTTCATGCCGTAAACCAAGCTTTAAGAGCTCATGGAATAATGAAAAAAGATGTAGATTACATAGTTAAAGATGGACAAGTATTAATAGTTGATGAATTTACTGGACGTATAATGTATGGTAGAAGATACAACAATGGTTTACATCAAGCAATTGAAGCAAAGGAGCACGTAAAAGTTGCAGATGAATCAAAAACTTTAGCAAATATTACATTCCAAAACTACTTTAGAATGTATGATAAATTATCTGGTATGACTGGTACTGCTATGACAGAGGAAGAAGAATTCCAAGAAATATACAAATTAGATGTTATAGAAATACCAACAAACAAACCAATGATTAGAAAAGACAATCCAGATATAATTTACAAAAATGAAGATGCTAAATTTAGAGCAGTTATAAGAGACATAAAAGCAAGCTATGAAAAAGGACAACCAGTTCTAGTTGGTACAGTTTCAATTGAAAAATCTGAAAAACTTAGCAAAATGCTTAATAAAGAAAGAATACCACATCAAGTATTAAACGCAAAATATCATGAAAAAGAAGCTGAAATAATTGCTCAAGCTGGTAAATATAAAGCAGTTACAATTGCTACTAACATGGCTGGACGTGGTACAGATATTATGCTTGGTGGTAATAGTGAATATTTAGCTAAGCAAGAAATGAGAAAGAAATATTCTTCAGAAGAAATTGAAGAAGCAGCAGCATTTAATGAAACAGACAATGAAGATATAATAGCTAGAAGAAAATTATATAGAGAATTAGTAGATAAATATGAAAAAGGCATAGAAGAAGAAAAGAAAAAAGTTGTCGAAGCTGGTGGTTTAAAAATAATTGGTACAGAAAGACATGAGTCAAGACGTATTGATAACCAGTTAAGAGGACGTTCAGGACGTCAAGGAGACCCTGGAGAATCAAGATTCTATATTGGACTTGATGATGATTTAATGAAAATCTTCGGTGGAAATGCCATTACAAAAGTATATAATACATTAGGCGCATCAGAAGATATGCCAATAGAGTCAAGAGTTATATCTAAGGCTGTTGAAAATGCTCAAAAGAAAGTTGAAGGTAGAAACTTTAGTATCAGAAAGAACGTTCTTCAATATGATGATGTTATGAATAAACAAAGAGAAATCATATACAAACAAAGAAGAGAAGTTCTTGATGGCGAAAACTTAAAAGACAATATACTTAATATGATAGACTCAGTTGCTGATTGCCTAGTTCCAATGTATATAAATGAGAATAGCCATGATGAAGAAGGTGTTCTTCAAGAAGTTGAAACAGAATATGGAATAACAGAATTAGATTCATTAAAGAAAGACAAAGTTACAGCAGAAGATGTTATTTCAGAAATCAAAGAAAAAGCTCATAGCATATATGAAGACAAATCTGAAAAATTTGGTGAAACATTTAGAGAACTTGAAAGAGTTGTAATGCTAAAAATAGTTGACCAAAAATGGATGGAACATATTGATAATATGGACGAACTTAAAAATGGTATAGGTCTTCGTGCATATGGTCAAAAAGACCCAGTTGTTGTATACAGAATGGAAGGATTTGATATGTTTGATGAAATGGTTCAAGATATTAAATTCGATGTTGTTAAACTATTAATGCACGCAACTAAGAGAGATGAAGGTGTGTCTAGAAAAGAAACTGCAAAAATTACAGATACAACATTACAAGATAAAACAGCTATTGAACTTGTTGATGGCAAGCTTTCTCCAAAAGAAGGTGGAATTAATAAAACAATAGTAAATGATACTCCAAAAATTGGCAGAAATGACCCATGCCCTTGTGGCTCGGGCTTGAAATATAAGAATTGCCACGGAAAGAATGCATAGAAACATTTAACCGGTCAGAATTTCCGACAGGTTTGAATAAATCTAAAATTAAAGAAAATTATTTTACATTTATATTATAATATAGAATAATTTTCTTTTTTATGTTAGGATATGTTTAAAGAAATTTAATTTTCCAACTAAATTAAACATTAAAATTGTCTAAATAGTAGAAATAAAAAATGGAGGTTTGTATGAAAAAAGGAGTAAAAATTGTTGGTATTATATTAGGAATAATTATTCTTTTAGGAATTATATTTTTTGTCATTGATTATAATAGGGCTAAAAATAATGAACAACCAATGTTTTGCGTACAAATTGATGAAGTAAATGATGGAGGCTCAAAGATATATTTAGGATTGGGATATAAAGTGATTGATTTTAATACTTTATCTGGTTTTGATGATGTAAAAATCGGCACTTGGCTTATGAATTATGATGATTTTAATGAAGAAAAGCAAGCCTATGATGAAGAATTTGAAAAGAGGCAATATTTAGAAGAAAAGAATATTGGTTTAATAGTAATTTCTGAAGTTGGATATAGTTCAGCAAGACCAGCTAAGTCTTATACTTTAAAACTAGACGAAATGTATACATTAGCTAATCTTATAGACAGTTTAACTTTTTCTAATCCTAACGAAACTTGTGATGGCCTAAGTAATTATTTAATAAAATATAATAATGGAGACATGACTTATGGAATTGAGGTATATGATGATGTAACTCATATTGTAAGAAATGGTGGAGGAGAAGCGGTACTGAATGATGAACAAAGAGAGCAAGTAAATGAGATATTAAAGAATCTTGAAGCATAATTATTTTAAAGCGAGTTCTATTGTTAATAACTTAAGGTAGTCTAGGGAACTTTAATAGTAGAGCATAAACTAAGAGAGTGTCATTGTGACACTCTCTATTAAATATATGTATTATAAATCTTCTAATGTAAACTCAAATTCTTCTCTAGAATGATCATCGTTGTCAGGAGTAATATGTGCAATTATACTTTTTAATTTTTTTCTAAAGATTGCGAAGGCATCTTTTTCTGGATTGTATTTTTCTACTGGAGAAACATTAGCATTGTTCCTACGTATAGAAGATAATTTTTGAGCGATAAATGAATTTTCTTGCCTCAATGTTTGTATTTTAGCTTTGCCTTTTCCGAAACCTTTAGATTTACTTTTAATTGTAGGAAGATTTGAACCCGGTCTTGCTTCTCTTGACATCTTTTGCCTTGCAATTTCTTGAATATATTCTTTAGTAAATTTTCCATTATTACCATTTCCAAAATACATGACCATATTATCATTCAATGATTGCATTTCAGGTGTATAATTACCTCCCAAATCTTGATTAGCACAAATGTACATATCTGCTAGCATTTCTCGAATATGTGGTTCTCCTTGAGGTGCAGGTATAGGACTTCTGGCTAACTGAATTTTTAAGTCGAGATTTTTTAATTGTTCTTGTCTCAAATCCTCTTTGCCTAGAAGTTTTCCTATAAAGCCTATTTTTTTGCCTTGAAGTTCGGCTTTTTCTTGAGAATATTTTTTTAATCTTGCATTTTGTAAAACCTGTCCAACTCTATCATATAATTTTAGTTTAAAAGAACTGCCTAATTGTTCTCTGTATGACGCTTCTAAACTTGGAAAAGTGCTTGATGTTTCAGCCTCATAAGCTATACCATCTAATAATGGAGTAAGTTTAGATGAAATTTCCATAACGTCATCTAGACTTGAATCATCTTTAAGGGTCGTTTTTGAAACTTTTTGAGAAATACTTTGAATATTTTTATTAATTATATCAACTAATTCTTTGATAAATACTGGAGATTCTGTATCCAAATTAATGCCAAATTTTTCTGCCAGAGCATTCATATCATTTTGAAAATTTATTAGGTTATTGTATGTAGTTTCAATATTATTTTGAAGTTTTGTACTAGTAGAAGGATATTCAGAAAATTTTTGAGAAAGGGAAGAGATAGTATTTTTTCTTTTTTCTTCAGCTTCTTTTTCTTTTTGCTCTTTTCTATCTTGATTAACCATTTCTCTGGCCTTATCTATTTCTAACTCTTTTTCTCTACATAATCCTTCTAGTAATCTCTGCAATTTAGTTTTGTAATCTATTGTGTTTGCCATGTAAGAATCGTATCTAATTTTAGTAAGTTGTTTTGTTTCTAAAATATCAGCTTGTTCCTGAGAATCGCCATTTGCTTGTTCATAAGCTCTGTCTAAAGAAGCAAGTCTGCCTTCAAGATAAAGAACTTCTTTCATGTCTTTTAAATTTGTAGAGAAGCCTTTTAATATTTCATCTTTTAGTGCTTTTAATTCTTCTGGATTAATTTCTGTTAAAGGAGCTTTTTTTATAGTAACATCATATGTACTAAAACTATATGGAGTATTTGGATGTGTTTCTCTAGTAATCTTTGATTCACAAAATGGTGATAAAATTATCTCATGTTCATTTTTAGAGTATTCATTTAAAAATGGTGCTGTATCTAAAAAAGGGACATTTGTATCTACTGAAAAATAAATAAGGGCACCATCGCCATATTCTGTAAAGGTTTTGGCAATACTTTCGTCTGCTGATGTTGATAAAAATTGTTTAACACTTCCATTAAGTTCTTGAGCTCTTTTGTTGCTTGTACCTCTTACTAAAAAGCTTGGGGTTATTCGGTTTCTTGACTCTTTATACATTGCGGAATATATATTTACAAAATCTTCAATATTTCTTTCGATATCTTTTGAATTTTCGGGTAATAGCCAACCAGTATTACTTAAGCTTTCGTAAATTTTAGGGTCAAAGTTTATTAAAAGATTTATGCTAGTATGACTAAATCCTAAATATCTATTTATTGAAGTTCTTTCTTGTTTTGTTAGTTGCTCCATAGCATATGCTTCTTGTAAATCCATAGTATAATTCCTCCAAATTATTACTATTAGAATTTTATATAAACGAAAAAGAAATGTCAATAATTTGAACTAATAAATATTAGTAAAAAATTAATATATTCTAAGGTATACAAGCAATATAACACAAATATAAAGAGCGTCGTATGACGATCTATCTTTTATATTATAAACTATCTGTCCAGTTTTGAATTGTAACAAACATAAGAAGAATCAAATTAAGATTGACTTTTGGGCTATTATGCTATAAAATTTGACTAAATAAAAATAAAGGAGAGCCTTATGAAGGGAATTGGAATAGGAGAGAGCGATTTTAAAAGTTTGATAATAAAAGATAATTATTATATAGACAAAACTTTATACATAAAAGATATAATAGATAATCAAAGTAAAGTAATTTTGGTGACCAGACCAAGGCGATTTGGAAAAACCTTGAATATGAGTATGCTAAAATATTATTTTGATATAAAGCAAAAAGATAATATAACGTTATTTAAAAATTTAAAAATAATGGCACAAGATGAATACTATACATCTA
>CAMMLF010000045.1 GCA_946497585.1 uncultured Clostridium sp. | reverse complement strand
ATGGAGAAATTTGAATTAGTAGACAAAGATGGAAAAAATACTGGAAAAATAGTAACTCTAGAAGAGTTAGAAGATGTAAATAGACGTAAATTTCCAGAAGGGCATTACTTGCCAGTAGCTGGAATAATAGTTTTAAATGAGAACAATGAAGTATTACTTGAAAAACGTAGTATGAAAAAGATAAGTGGTGCCGGCAAATGGGGAATTTGTGCAGGAAAAGTTGACTTTGGTGAAAGCGTAAAAGAAGCGGCAGTTAGAGAAGCATCAGAAGAAATTGGCATTAAATTTGATAAAGATAGCCTAAAGCCATTAGCAACTAGTATAATAAAAGATGGTAGATATTCAATTTATTATGTGAAAACAGATATTCCAATAAATAAATATAAAATCCAAGAAAGTGAACTAGAAGAGGTAAAATATTTTAAAATAGAGGAAATTGAAAAATTGGAGAATAGCATATTTGATTGGACAGATAATGTGAAAGAATTGCTAAAAAATGAAGCATAGATAATTAATTGACAAAATAGATTAAGTTATGGAGAATAATTATGATTTATTATATAGAAAATAAAGCTTTAAGAGCGGAATTAAAAGAAGAAACACTTGAACTACCACAAGATTTAAGAGAAAAAATAAATGCAAATTTTGAAAAAATGAAAAGCACTGGTGCTAACATATGGAATGGAGAAGTAATGTGCGTTTCAGATGTTGGTATTACAGATAGACAAGTAGATATAACATGCAAGAAAACAGACTATGCTCATTATTTATATGGGGAAAGAATTGGCTGTCCTAAAGAATATGAGTGCAAAAACTTAAGTGCAGGTTGTCTATTAGAAACTAGTGACGGATATTATGTTGTTGGAGAATTAGATGATACAACTTCTTATCCAGGAATGCTCCAAGTAACAGGTGGAGGCGTTGACAAAAAGGATATTACTGATGGACACATTGACATATTACAAACAATAAAAAGAGAAACAAAAGAAGAAATGAACATTGATTTAGATGATAGTAGTTTAGTTAAAGAAAGTGGAATTTGTTATATATATCTTTCAAATGAAGATGAGCAACCAGGAGTAGAACTATTTGTAAAGGCCAAGATAAATCTTACGGCAAGCCAAATGCAGGAGTATTTTGAAAGTTATTACAAATACCTACAAGAAAATGGTTTAGAATTAGAATTTAAAACATTACATTATTTTAGTAAAGACCACCCAGTAGAAGATTTAGACAAGTTAAATAATCCTAGAAGATATTATTTAAAACCATTAATGCAATTCGATGCTCAAAGAGATAAAAAAGACCACGAAGATATGGAGTTATAACTGAAAAAAGACTTTGAAAACTAAAAGTTTTTAAAGTCTTTTTCAATAATAATCTTTTTCCAAATTAAAACCTTTTCCTCAAAATTTAAACTTACATTCAAAGAACTTGATGATGGCACATAATGATAATCAAAATCAAAGTTATTTAACTTTAAGTATTTTTCAAAACCTTTTTGTGAAGCTCTGCCATTTGTAACAATTTTAACTATACTTGGATAAAATTTTAAAAGATTTTTTATATCATTAAATTCAGCATTTTTAATATTACTATCTAAAGAGCCTTTTCTATTTGCACGAGAATAAACGTCCCATAAAGCAATATGGTGCTCATGTAGATAAGCAATTTTTTCATCATAATTATTAAAATTAATCTTCTCACCATTAAAACACATAGAGATAATATTCCAAAATTGATTTGTTTTATTTCCATAGTATTCATATTTTTCGATAGATTTGTCACTAGGCAAACTACCTAGAATTAATATTTTAGAATTATTATCAATAATTGGCTCAAATGAATTCTTCATAAAATTTTCTGACATAAAATTTACCTCTAAAAAATAATAACACAAAAATGTATAAAAAGTAAATAATTTCAAAAAATAGAGATATGAAAAAGATTATCTCTATTTTTTTAATTGTAATTTTACTATCAGCATTTTTGATTGTAAACATTTTGCAGTCAAGTTTTGCCGAGTCAAATAGATATGTTTATGATGGAAGCAATTTAGATACAAGTAAATATCCGGGTTTTAAAGAAAAGCTAGATACACTAAAAGCAAATCATCCAAATTGGAAATTTATCATAATGGAAACTGGGCTAGATTTTGAACAAGTAATAAAAGCACAATACACAGGACACTTAGATACACCTAAAAATTTAATTCAAGGAAAAAGCGGAGAATGGATTTGCTCAATATGTGGAGATAGAGTGTATGATACTGGAAACTGGAAATGCGCATCAGAACAAGCTATAAGATATTATATGGACACAAGAAACTGGCTTGTGGATAGCCCTTATTTATTTCAATTTTTAGCAACAGACTATTTAGAAACAACAGATGATAAAGTATATGGGTCGCTAAATGGTACATTTTTATACTCAAGAGAAAATGCATCAATAATAAATAGAGTATGTAGAGAGAAAAATGCCAATCCATATTACATTATAGCAAGACTTCTTCAGGAGCAAGGAAATGCCGGTGGAGCTACATCAAAAATGGTGGACACAGATGGAACTGTATATTATAACTTATTTAATATTGGAGCAAGTGGAAATACACAGCAAGAAGTTTACAATAATGCATTAGCTAGAGCCAAAAGGGAAGGCTGGACAAGTATTGAAAAATGTTTATCTGACGGAATTACATTTCTATTTTCAGCATATATAAATAACAAACAAAACTCAATTTATTTAAATAAATTTGATGTTGAATCTTATGGAGGTTTATATATAAGGCAATATATGCAAAACATAGAAGCTCCAAAGTCAGAAGGAACATCAATGTATAATAAAATGAAAAGTGCAGGATTGTTAGAGGAAAATTTAACTTTTATAATACCAGTTTATGAAAATATGTCATCTCTTTCGTCAAGCTCACCAGATAGTAGTATAGAGGCTTACCCTAAGAATATAAGAGTAAAAGTCGGACATTCAAATGTAATGATAAGAAGCGGAAGAAGTACAACGAGCACACCTGTTGGAAAAATAGCAGATAGTTCAGTTGTGGTATTATCTGTTGAAAGATATTCAGATGGATGGCATAAAGTTGTTTTAGAAGATGGAACAAATGGATATGTAAAGTTTAATACAAGCTATTTGGAAGAAATTGATGATATTACAAATTGTTATGAAGAAGTAACTGTAACAAATAGTGATGTAATATTAAGAGTTGGACCGGGATACAATCAGCTTGAAATAACTCATTTAAACAAAGGACAAGTAATTCATAGAATAGATAATACGGGAAGATATTATATAGACGGCAAAATATGGGATAGAGTTATACTTTCAGATTCAAGACAGGGATTTGTATCAAGAGATAATATTCATAAGATAGATTATAACGAAAGTTTCTATGTAAATGCAGAAGGTGGACTATATTTAAGAGAAACTCCTGCCGGAAATATAATAAGGAAACTTGAAAACGGAAGCATTGTTACAAGACTAGAAGCGGGAAGTAAAGTTGGAAATTACACTTGGGATAAAGTTATAACAGAGGATGGTGTTATAGGATATGTAGCAAGAGAATATTTAATAAAAGTAGATGGAGGAGAAGTACCAGATGAAACACCTGACGATTCAGGTGACAATGAAGCCGATAACGAAATAATTGAAGATAATAATGTGGATAATGAAATAGTAGACGATGAAAATAATGTTTTAAACAATGAAGTTATAGATGAGGATAATACTTTAAATAACGAAATTATAGACGAAGAAAGTAATGTTTTAAATAATGAGGTAACAGATGAAATAGAAAATTCTGTAATAGATAATGAGATTGTTGGAGATAATACAGTTGAAGATGATAATGAAACAGAAGAGCCAGACATTGGAGACAATGAACCAGATGATGGTGAAGATGATTTAGAAACAGAAAGAATCATAATAGTAGAATCTAGTGCAACAGCAAATTCATTATCAAATGCAACAATAACGAGAGGAGATAAAGTGATTTCTGGTGAGCAAGTTATTGCAACAGGAGATATAGCAAATATGGGTGGTACAAAATATACAATTGTTAAAAAAGGAGATAGCACAGGAGATGGCTATGTTAAAGCAAATGATTATCTAATAATAAAAGACTATATTATGGAAACAGGAACAGCAAAATTAGAAGGAGCATTTAAAATGGCAGCAGATGTTACAGGAGATAGCCAAGTCAAAGCAAATGATTATTTAAAAATAAAAGACCATATTATGTATGGAATAGAACTTTAATTTTGGAGGTATTAATAGTGAAAAAAGCAAGTAAAAGATTAATTGTAGCAATACTGATATATTTTATATTATTTTCAAATTTTAATGTGAAAGCTGCAAGCTATAGTTTTAATTTTACAGGACCAAGTGAAGCTACAAGTGGGCAAACAGTGACATTAACAATTACAGCAAATGGCTTAACAGGAAAAGTTAATTTGAGCAGTACAAATGCTAGTTTGAGTACTAATTCAGTTTGGGTAGAGAAAAATTCTGTAAATGTAACAGCTACAATTACAGGGTTTCCAGCAAAAATAACAGCTACGCCTAGTGAGTTAACAGATAATGAATATAATATTGTAAGTATAAGCTCAAAAACTATAACAATAAATCAAAAGCAAACTTCATCAGGTGGAAGTGGTTCAGGTAATACTGGAAGCGGTTCTACAGGTGGAACTAACCAAGGAGGGAGCTCAGGTGGTTCAAGTGGAAGCAATACAGGTAGTTCAGGAGGTACATCAAGTGGTGGCTCATCCAATTCAGGTGGAAGTACTTCAGGAGGTAGCACATCTGGAGGCTCAACAAATAGACCAAGTTCGGGAGGTAATTCAGGCTCTACAAGTAGACCACAAACCGGAACAAGTAGCACACAATCACCAGATGGAACATATGTGCCAAACGATAGTAATATAGATGAAGGAAGTGTTAAATCAAGCAATAACTATCTGTCTTCTATAACATTAAATGCAGGAAATTTATCACCAGAATTTTATAGAGAAACATTTGAATATACAGTAGAGAATTTACCAGAAGATACCCTAGAACTTGAAATAAATGCAACAGCAGAAGATGAGAGAGCACATATAAGCGGACTGGGAGTTGTATCATTAAATCCAGGAGAAAATAGAATACAAATAGAAGTAACAGCAGAAAATGAAAACGTAAGAGAATATGTATTAATAGTTAATAGAAAACAAGATTTAGTAGAATCAGATTTAAGATTAACAACATTAGAAATAAGCCAAATAAATAAAAACGGGGAATTTAGCACTTTAGAAATCCCCTTTGATAAAGAAATATTTGAATATAATGTAGAAGTAGATAATGACATCGTAGACCTAGATGTAAATCCAACAGTAGAAAAAGAAGGAATACTAGTTGAAACAACTGGAGAGAAAAATCTAAAAGATGGAGAAAATATTGTATCAATAACTTTAACTGCACAAAATGATGAAAATATCCAAACTAACTATGTGGTAAAGGTAAATAGAAAATCAGGAATGGAAGTGTCAGCAAATGTAGGACAAGAAGATGAAACTTGGAAAATAGTAGTCATTGGAATTTCTCTCTTAATTTTAGTGATTGAAATAATAGCATATATTTGGATGAGAAAACATAATAGAACATTATAAATTTTACTTTTGGGACGGTCATTTTTGTAAAATATTTTACGTTTTGCTCCGTCCCCAAAGTAGAATTTAATATTTTACGAAAAAATTGTAACAAAAATGTAATATAAAATTGCTTGACTGAAAATAGGTGCAAGTGTAAAATGAAAATGTAAATTACAAAGTTAAATGAACAAAGAAACGAGTTGAAAAAAACAATAATAAAATTCATAAGAAAAGGGAAAATAAAACATATGAAAATCGCTAAAACCATTGGGGCTGTATATATATATATATATTGTAAGATTTAACCAAATAGAAATATGTAAACATAGAGGTAAAGCTATGCTTTTTAGGCGTATTTAAAATGTCTAATTAGCATAGTTTTTTATTTGTAAAAAGCAATCACAAACGATTGCAAAATAAAATCTTTTATGGTATAACATAAAAAGAAAAAAAGTTGGTAATAATATTCACAAAGGAAGGAGAAATAAAATGTACAACCAAGAAGAAAATGAAGTAGCAGTAAAAAATGTTGCATCAAACAAAATTTCAAAAGAAAGGGGAAAAATACTATGAAAAACGAAAAGACAAGTTTGAATATTAGAAAATTGAAAAAACAAGTAAAAGGTATTACTTTAATAGCGTTAGTCGTTACAATCATAGTCCTTTTGATATTAGCAGGAATAGCACTTAATCTAACAATTGGCCAAAATGGAATCTTCAGTAGAGCTCAAACTGCAGCAAATACATGGCGAAATGCAGAAACTAATGAGCAGTTGGCAATGGGAGAGCTAGAAAATTGGATTGAAAATTCAGTACCAAAACCACCAGAACCAATAGAAGATTTGGAAGAAGATGTAGTATATTATGCAGATTTTGAAGGAGATGGAACAGCAGACGGAATAATATTTGCAGATTTATCAGTTGGAAATAGAGGCGACGGACAATGGACAAATGAAACGGGAAATTATACAATACCAGTAGAAACAGGATTAAAGCAATATTATGTGGTTGAAGAAGAGTATACAGAAGAAAAATTTGGAAATTTAACAGGACAATTAATAGCACCAATAGATGGGAGTAACGGGAGAGATAGATTTTATGTAATGGCATTGGAAGATATAGACTCAAATACGCATACATGGTGGGCAAATGCTTCTGGCCATTTAGATTCAACATATAGCATAAGTAGATCAACAAATGATTTTGCAGTAGCAGGAGCAGAGCCAACAGGATTGGTAAATACAAGAAGAATGATGGAATGCTATGCAAATGAAGAAATAAATGGAACAACTGTAGAACAAGGCACAAATGATATGTGGGGATTAATCGGAGATGAAGTAGCAGATGGATGGTTTGTACCATCTAAGAGTGAATGGGCAGCATTTGGAGGAGAGGTTTTAGAACCAAACAACATTACGTCAAGCAATTTTGACGATTACGGGCTTAGCGACATCTACTGGTCTTCTTCGCAGTTCAATGCGCGCAGCGCTTATTACGCGAACTTCAACTACGGCAGCATCCGCAACGACTATGTGAACAACAGCAACTATGTTCGCTTAGCCACGACTTTCTAGCTTTGTAAAAAGCTAGAAATAAAACCTACGTTATGTAAATAACGTAGGTAATGTTCGACCCGAAAATACTTCGTAAGAAGTATCGGGGTGAACAAAGTATAAGGTGAGGTAGACTAAATTCAAATATGGAAGTTATATTAAAAGAGGTTTATAAAATTTAATAACAAAAAATGTCATTGACATTTTTATTTATTCGGTATAAAGTATAGTCAAGCAATTTTTTGTATTCAAAAACCTTACCTAAGGAGGAATCACATATGATAAATAACAATGAAATCAGAGTTTTTACCAATACTCATCGGGTAAACGAAGCTGAGGTTGGCACAGAATTCAAATTGACTGTTACAATACCAAAAGACATTAAAGTAAACAACTTGAAAGTACTGTTTAACATGGAAGGAGAAAATCCTTCTGTGGTAAAGGAGATGACAAAAGAGCAAACTACAAGAGAAAATCTGGCATACGATTGCTATACGGTAACCGTTTCTCTTGATAGAATTGGCAACTATTATTATTTCTTTTCATTTACTGATAATTATGGACACAATCAAGCCATTAAACTCAGTAGAGAAACTAATAAGCCAATTTTTACTATGGGAGAAGCTCCTTACTTTCGAATTCTTGTGGTGCAGAAAAACTTTAAAGTGCCAGAATTTGCAAAAGGAGCAATTTATTATCAACTTTTTGTTGATAGGTTTTACTACGCGTCTGCAAACCAAAAACAAAACGGAGTAATCAAAAAAGAACACAGAATCAAAGGTAGAAACTATAGAAGATGGGGCGAGATGCCTAACTTCATGCGAAACGAAAAAGGAGTTTTTCATAATAACGATTTCTTTAGAGGAAATCTTAAAGGAATTGAAGAAAAACTCTCATATTTCAAAAGCCTTTCCGTTAGTGTGCTTTATATTTCTCCTATCAACTTTAGTTTGTATAGGTATGACAGGTATGCTGCAACAAATCATATGATGATTGACCCAGATGTTGGAACTTTTGAAGATTTGGCAAGACTTCATAGAAAAGCCAATAAGATGGGTATTCATATTGTGCTAGACATGGCACTAAATCATTGCTCTAGCGATAATCCTATTTTTAAGGATGCAATTTCTAATCCAAATTCACCTTACAGAGATTGGTTTTACATTGATAAAAATGGAAACTATCGTTATTGGTATGGCGAATTTACAGATATGCCAGTATTTAATCAGGCATCTCAAGGATATAGAAATTACGTTTATGGCGAAAATGGGATAATTGCTAAGTTTGCGCCATTTGTTGACGGATTCCGTTTAGACGTTGCCGAAGAACTTTGGCCTGACGTTCTTGAAGGAATTAGAAACAGGGCAAATGAAAATAAAGCGCATGTCATTATTGCAGAATATTGGAATAGGGCACAAACCAGCTACTTTGGAAGATGCTTCGATGGTACTACTAACTACTTATACACAAATGCTTTGTATAAGTGGCTTATGGACGGTGAATCTAATTATTTTGCATCGCAAATAAAAGATTTGCTTGAAAATTATCCATATGAAGCTGTTTGCACTATGCTCAATTCTCTTGATACTCATGATATTGTAAGAGCACTTACAATTATTATGGGCAAATGGATGAGGCATGGATTGGATAGGAGATGGGATATAGATAAATATCCCAGTCCGTGGCATAAAATTATTGATGGTATAATAAGATTTCTGACAGATAAGTTTAGACAGGATGAATTTAATAATGATAGGCTTAGTCCAAAAGATTATAGGAGGGCTAAAAAGCTACTCAAATTATTAATTATCTTGCAATATACTCTTCTGGGAAATCCATGTATCTACTATGGCACGGAAGTAGGTCTTTATGGATACAAAGATCCATTCAATCGAAAATGCTTTCCATGGGATCGCATTGACAAAGATTTGCTTCACTATTACAAGAGAATTGGTTCAATGTATGAACAAAACCGTGAAATACTTAAAGACCCTTCCAATTATAAACCTATAAGATATGACGATGTAGTTTGCTATGAAAGAGGAAATCTTCTTATTGTGGTAAGCAGAGCAAAGTTTGCTCAAAACATTAACATTCCGCAAGAATTTTACGATGCAGAGATTATTTTTGCAAGTAATAACAAGCAAAAGCAAAATGCAAGAATTCTTGGCGAAACAGGTATGATTTTAAGGAGGCGATAATGTCTTAACTACCCAAATTAGAAATTTCTAGTTTGGGTAGTTTTTTTATTGTATAGGAAAAATCAAGTTTTTCCTATACAATAAAAGGGGACGGTCCTTTTTAGTAAAATAGCACAAATTAACAGTTGACTAATAAAATTTGTAATGTTACAATATAATCGAAAATTATGTCGAAAACGGAGGAAAAAATGAAACAAAAAAATACATTAAGTAAAGTAATATCAATAGTTCTACTATTTACACTATTATTTTACATAATTTATAATTTGTTCACAGGTGAGGTAAATGCAGCATACTCATCAAACAGATATACATATAACGGAAGTAATTTAGATACAAATGCTTATCCAGGATTTAAAGAAAGAATAGACGCTTTAAAAACAAGCCGTCCAAATTGGACTTTTACAATAATGGAAACAGGCTTAGACTGGAACCAAGTAATTACAGCAGAAACAGCTGGACACTGGGGCTCACCACTAAATCTTATACAAGGAAAATCAGGAGCATGGCTTTGTTCAACTTGTGGTGACACACCATATGATAATGGCTCATGGAAACATGCTTCAGAAATGGCTATAAGATATTATATGGACCCAAGAAATTGGCTTACAGACAATTCAAACTTATTTCAATTCTTACAATTAGACTATATAGAATCATCAAATGAACAAATATATAATGCTCTAGCAAATACATTTTTGCATAATACAGATTATGCAGCAGAAATCAACGGAGCTTGTAGAGATACCAATGTAAATCCATACTATGTAGTGGCAAGAGTAATACAAGAACAAGGAGCTGGTGGAGGCTCAACATGGAGAATGGAATCAGATGGTGTTACATATTATAACTTATTTAACATTGGAGCTAGTGGAAATTCTTCAACTGAAATATGGAACAATGCTTTGGCAACTGCAAAAGCAAATGGTTGGACAAGCATTAGCGCAAGTATTAAAGGTGGAATTAGTACATTAAATAATTATATAAATGCAGGTCAAAATACACAATACTTAAATAAATTTGATGTTGAACCTTATGGTGGTACATATTCAAGACAATATATGCAAAATATAGAAGCACCAAAAAATGAAGCAAGTAGAATGTATTCATGTATGCAAGAAGCTGGACTACTTGACCAAAACTTAAACTTTATTATACCAGTATTTAATAACATGCCAGCATCAGTTTCTCAATCGCCTGATGGTGTAGGTGAAGTATATCCTAAAAATATTAGAGTGAAAGAAGGACATTCAGATGTAACATTAAGAACTGAGCCAAATACAAGTAGTGCTCCAGTATATATTATTCCTGATTCTAGCGTAGTACTATTATCAGTTGAAAGACTAACAAATGGATGGCACAAAGTAGTTCTTACAGATGGACAATGGGGATATGTAAGATTTGATTCTTCATACTTAGAAGAAATAGATGATGTGACAAACTGCTATGAAGCTAAGTCAATAAATGCAGATAGCGTACCAATGTATGTTGGACCAGGAACAGCTCAAACATTACTTACAACATTATCTTATGGTCAAGCCGTTACAAGAATTGATAACACAGGAAGATACACATTCGGTGGAACAACTTGGGATAGAATAATTTTAGCTGATGGTAGACAAGGATTTGTCGAGAGAAAATATTTAAGTGACCAAGATAGTAGTCAGTTATTCACTATAAGAGCAGATGGTGGATTATTCTTAAGAAGCTCAGCAGGAACAGGAGACGAAAATAAAATAAGATTATTATCAGATGGAACACAAGTAACTAGAACAGGTTCATATACTGAAAACGGAGTCGAAACAATGGTAGATGGCTACTATTGGGATTATGTAATAACACCTGATGGTGCAAAAGGATATGTGGCAAGAAATTATCTAAGAGATAGTAATGGAAATACTCCATCAGCATATACTTCTAAGGTAGAAGTAGAAATAAAAAATGAAGAGAAAGAAATATTAGTTACTCCAAATGCTGATATAGATGATATAAAACATGAAGCAAATTCAGATTTGTATATGGAAAGAGCAGATGGAAGCTATTTGGAAAATAAAGTATCTAAAACAGGTGACAAAGTTTGGATAAATGACGTTCAATATACAGTAGTAAAAATGGGAGACTGCAGTGGAGATGGATATGTAAATTCAGCAGATTTGTTGGAAATAAAGAAACATTTATTAGAGGTAATTAAATTAGAACAAAATAGTGCTTATTTTACCGCATCAGATTTGACAAAAGATAATAATATAAATTCTGCAGATTTATTAGAAGTAAAGAAATATTTATTGGGTGTTACTAATATTAGTATAAATGAATAAGAAGGAGAAATAAATGAAAAGGATAAAAAAATATATATGGTGTGCATTAATAATTATGATTACATACTCTTGCTTTAATGTTAAGAGTGTGAAAGCAGCTACTGTTAGTTTTAGTGCAAGTTCAACTAATGTGTCAGTAGGTACAACAGTAACACTAACAGGAACAATAACAGCAGGTGCATGTGATGTAACAATTTCAGGAAATGGTGTTAATAGACATGAGGTTTGGAACACAAATTCGGCAGGTAATGAAACTGTTTCTGTAACAGCATCTTTTACACCAACTGCGGCTGGAACATATACATTTAATCTAACTGGAGATATGACAGACTTTAGTGAAAAAGAAGCAAGACCTGTTTCAGAATCAGTAACAATCAATGTTACAGCTCCATCAACTCCAGACCCA
>CAMMLF010000044.1 GCA_946497585.1 uncultured Clostridium sp. | reverse complement strand
ATACAGGAGCTGTAGCAGGAACAGCAGTAGTAAAAGATAGTGCACCAGAAGGAACAACATTTGTAGTAGGAAGCATTGCAGTTGATGGAGTTGCAAATAGTGAATTAACAGCAGATGACTTAGCAAAAGGAATACAAGTAGATATAGAAGCAAATGGAACAACAACCGTAAGCTTTGATGTAACAGTTGGAGATTTAGATAATGGAGCTACAATTAGAAACGTAGCAACAGTAAATGGAAAAGATACACCAGAAACAGATACAGAATACCAAGAACCAGTAATATCTCAAAACAAAACAGCTGACAAAACAGCAGTAGTAGAAGGCGAAACAATCACATACACAATTACTGTAACAAATAATGGTTCAGCAGAAGGAACAGTAATAGTAAGAGATGAAATCCCAACAAATACAACATTTGTTGCAAATAGCATAAAAGTAAATGATGGAGCTACATCTTTTAAGGAAGAGGATTTAGCAAGTGGAATAGAAGTAAGCGTACCAGCAAAAGCAGGAGAAACAGCTGGAACAACAACAGTAACATTCCAAGTAACAGTAAATGAAAAGGCAACAGGCTCAATATCTAATACAGCATATGTAAAAGATGATGAAGGAGATAAAGAAGAGCCAACAAATCCAGTAGTAACTCCTATAATCACAGCTGTAAAAACAGCAACAATAGGAGAAACAACAGCTGAAACAGTTAAAGTTGGAGATATAATTACTTATACAATCACATTAACAAATACTGGATCACAAACAGGAACAGTAAAAGTAACAGACTCTATACCAACAGGAACAACTTTTGTTAATGGAAGTATAAAAGTAAATGGAGAAACTAGAGCAGACCTAGGTGCTGGAAATTTAGTAGAAGGCATTTCTGTACCAGTAACAACAGCTAAACAAGCTACAGTTTCATTCCAAGTTGAAGTTCAAAATATAAATGATAAAGACCAAATCAAAAATACAGCATATATAAATGATGAACCAACAAACGAAACTGTAACAGAGTATCAAGAACCAATAATTAGTCAAAGCAAATCAGCAGATAAAACAATTGTAGTAGCAGGAGAAACAATTACATACACAATTACTGCAACAAATACAGGTTCACTAGCTGGAACAGCTATAATTAGAGATGAAATACCAACAAATACAAGATTTGTAGAAGGAAGCGTTGTAGTTGATGGAACTGAAAGACCTGAACTAACAGCACATAGCTTAGCAAGTGGAATAGAAGTAAGTGTACCAGCTAAATCAGGCGAAACAGCAGGAACAGCAACGGTAACATTCCAAGTAACAGTATACAGAGGAGTAACAGGCTCGATATCTAACACAGCATATGTAAATGATAATCAAACAGGAACAGTCGAAACTCCAATAATAACAGCTAATAAACAAGCAAGTGAAACAAGAGTAGAAGTAGGAGATACAATTAAATATACAATCACATTAACAAATAGCAGTAATGTTGAAGGCACATTTATTGTAAAAGATTCAATACCAGCTAATACAACATTTACTAATGAAAGCATTGCTATAAATAATGTTATTGATACTTCAAAAACATTAAGTGATTTAACAAAAAATGGAATAAGTGTTACAGTTCCAGCAAAAGGAAAAGCAACATTAAGCTTTGAAGTAACAGTAAATGAAGGAACAATAGCAGGAACAACAATTAAAAATACAGCAACAATAAATGGTGTTCCAACAAACGAAACTACAACAACAGTTGTAGAACCTACACTAGAAATATCTAAGACAGCAGAAACTATTTTAGATACTGATGGTAATGTTGAAATACCGGGACAAAATAAAAACGAAGCTGAAATAGGAGATACAATTGTTTACACAATTACTGTAAAGAATACTTCAGATGTTGAAGCAGATGTAAATGTAACAGATACACTACCAAGTGCAGTTACATTTGAAAGATTTACAAATAATAGTGCTAAGGCAACTTATTCAAATGGTGTAGTAACTTATAATGGAACATTAGCAGGAGGTCAAACTCTAACAATCCAATTTAGAGCTACAGTAAATGAACTAGCATCTACTATGACTGGTAAAGAAATAACAAACACAGCTTATGTAAATGAAAAACCAACAAGTGCTAGCACAAAAGTTGTAAAGAAAGTAACTTTAACAACAACAGCACAAACTATGAATTCACTTGACTTGGTATTAGTACTTGATGTATCAACAAGTATGAGCAATAGTGGAGAAATAGCAAACTTAAAAACAGCAGCTAAAAATCTAGCAAATAGAGTATTTAGTAGTGAAACAAACTCAACAATTACAGTAATAACATATGCAGGAACTGTAAGAAGTACAAATACTTATGATTATGATGATAGAAATAATATTATAACTGATATAGATAGACTAGGAACTCATTCAGGAACAAATATCTATAGCGCACTAGAAAAAGCAAACAGCGTAGTTAATGGATTACTTGGAAATGAAAATGCAGAAAATAGAAAAAGAGTTGTAGTATTTATGACCGATGGTGCACCTACATTCTATACTGGTGGTGATAATAGAAATCTTGCAGGTTTAATAACAGCACCAAGCAATAGTTCTAATGACTGGTACTATGCAAATAACTTAAGACCACAAATAATAGCACAGGCTGAATCATTAAAACAAAAAGACGTAGAAGTATTTGCAGTAGGACTAGGAATAGATGATTTATTATCAGACAGATATCAATATGCTGAAAGAGAAAATTCTTCAATAGATCAATCTATGTTTAAGGAAGATCAATCAACTTATATTTGGGAAAATAGAAGAAAAGTTAAGTGCTACCGTATGACTCAAAAAGACTATGCTCAATACTTACTAAATAACATAGCTACAAGTGGTGAGTATATAGAAACATCTAACTTAGATTCAACTTTTAATGATATATTAAGTAGCCAAACAACAAATAAATATAGCTATAAGGCAACAGATGAAACATTAACAATAACAATACCAGAAACTAGAACAATTATAGCTGATGAAGACGGCAAAGCAGTTACAGTACAAATTGGTAATAATACTCCAGTAAAATATTCACTTAGAGAATTAAGTGGAAATGGCGTAAATGGACTTAGATATGTTAATGGAGAAGGATTTGTTTGGGTAGTTGATACAAGTATACTTGACGAAGATTTATACATTTCATATAAAGTTGAAGGCGTAGCAGACGATAATCAATAAATTGGTAACTAATTAATATTAGTTAAATAAATTTAATGAATTCAAACTGCATTCAAAGAAAAAGAGAGCAAACGCTCTCTTTTTTCTTTCCTAAAATTTATAAAAATTATCTTGAATTTGAAATTCTACTATAATATAATTAAAAGGAATTTATGAACTACAAAAATTGTATGCTTAGACAAAAAATTGCTTTCATAACTATGCATTAGCTTTTATCAAGTAGAGAAAGGAATGGCACTTGCTTTGAAAATAGAAAAAAAGCTTAAAAAGTTGGGAATTAAAGAAACAAAAGAATTTACTCAAGAAGAAAAAAATCTAGTTGCAAATAATGTAACAGTTTCTTTAACTATGGCTTTTCCTATTTTAAAAAGTGAGCAAGCAAATATATTAAACAAAATACAAAATGCAAATATGTTTTATGCAAAAACAAGTGAAAATTTGCCAAAAATAAATTACATATATGAAAATCACAAAATTTATTTTGATGAAAGTGTAGAAATACAAAATATAACAGATGCTATGCTTCATGAAATAATACATTTCATGCAAGATGTACGCAAAAAAAACGGTAAGCTAGATAGAATGGGCTTATGTAATTTTAATGAATTATCTTTGCATGGACTAGGCATAAACGAAGGTGCAGTCCAATATGTATCAGCAAAAGCCTTAAATAGCGGAGTTCAAACAGTAAAAACTTTTGAAATAGTCTTAAGAACAATTAGTCCTAATTACTATCCTGTACTTACAAATCTAATAGAGCAAATAATATTCTTAATAGGTGAAGATGAATTAGTAAAAGCAATTATTTTAAATGATGAAGAATTTGAAAATACATTTTTTAACACTTTTGAAGAAAATGCTCAAGATATAATAAAGTTATTTGATGAAATAATCAATTACAATGTCAAAAATAATAAAGAAATAGAGATAAAGAAAGCAAAAGAGCAAGTTGAAGATAAAAGCAAAACGGACCAACTGAAAAACTTATATATTCAAGCGCAAGATTTAATAATGAGAACATTTTTTGAAAAACAATATAAGTTATTGCAAACAGAGGAAGATGTTCAAAATCTTTCTACAAAACTAGAAAATTATATAAAATTAACAGGAAAAATAAAAATAAATGGACAGTATTATAGTAACTGTGATAGCTTTAAATCTAAATTTATGAACAAATTGGATAAACAATTAATAAAAATTCATGGACAAAAAAGCAAAATGGCACTAGCAATTGTTTATGGTGGGAGAATAAATAGATTGTTAAATAAAATAAAAGGACTTTTTAAACCGAATGTTTAAGAGAGGTTGTGTCAATGGGGACGTCCCTTTTTGACACAAATAGTGTCAAAAAGGAGCGTCCCCATTGACAGCTCAATTGACAGCCTCCAACTACGCTAAAAATATTCTTGCAACATTTAAGAAAAATGTAGAAAAAGCAACTTTTAAAGACATTCTAATAGTTTTAAAAAATGCATTTTTGGCAATAGATAAATTATAATCTCCTCTTACAGTAAGAGCCAATACATTTGTACCACCTTGAGAACTTGCTTGTGCTGTTACAACAACAGGAGCTATTGGCTCTTCAATTGGCAATTTTCCAACAATTAAAGAACTATCATTTGATATTGCCATATCTAAAATATTATTTAGTTTATCTTCATCAACAGTAAATTTATAATTTTGTAAATTATTTTCATCTAATTTAAGCATATTTCACACTTCTTTCGTAAGAATTATTATTACCACTATTAAATATTTTATGATAATAATCTATATGCTAAGTATATCACTAAAAAAATAAAAAAGTAAAGTAAAATTAAAAAAATATTTTGCTATTTTGAGGCTAAATCAAAATAAATTACTTGAGAATTAAGAAAATAATAATAAATTTTTCATGCTAAAGTCTTGTAAATTTAAGCATATATTGATATACTTAGAATATACATAGATAAGGGAGTTTTTACATTTTAGGGTAACCATAAATGTAGTTGAAAGAAAAATCTTTCGTAAATAAATATAAAAGAAAGGTAGGAATCAATATGAGTGAAGAAAAGAAACAAACAAAAAAGGTAGAAAATGAAGAGGAAGTAGTTTTAAATGAAGGAGAAAATAATATAGAAATATCTGATGATGTTGTTGCTGTAATAGCTGGTATGGCTGCATCAGAAGTTTCAGGAGTTGCTGAAATGGCAGGTGGATTTGCAGGAGGCATTTCAGAAGTTTTAAGTGGAAAAAAGAATTTAGCAAAAGGTATAAAAGTTGAAATCTTAGATAATAAAGAAACAAGAATAGATGTTAACATTATTGTTGAATACGGAGCAAGAATTCCAGATGTAGCTTTTGAAATCCAAAAAAGAGTAAAAAAATCTGTTGAAAATATGACAGGTCTTAATGTGCTTGAAGTAAATGTTCACGTTCAAGGTGTTAGCACAGTTCAATTAGAAGATAAAAAACAAGAAGAATCTAAAGCTGAAGAAAAAGTAGAAGAGCCAAAAAAAGAAACTAAGAAAAAATAGTTTTAATATAATTAAAAATGCTTATTTAAAAATTATTAAAACAGTTTTTATAAACTTGTCTAAAACTTAAAACAGACAAGTATTAAAACTAGAAAAGGAGCAAAATATGAAATTTTTGGACAAGCTAGGTTTAGCTATATTTTCACTAATAACGTTGATACTATCAATTTTAGTGTGTTTAATTGCTTTTGGATGGATTGATGTATCAATAATTACAGTAGCATTAACAAATGCTGTAGCCTCACAAAATGGAATGTATATTACTATTGGAGTATGTGTAGTTTTAGTTCTTCTTTCTATAAAATGTTTATTCTTTCCAAGTTATGAAAGACGATCAGTAAAAGAAGATGATGAAGAAGGAATTTTACTTCAAAACGACAATGGTAAGCTACTAATTACAAAAGGTACTATAAAAAATCTTGTAAATGGTACAGTGGATGATTTTAAAAATGTAGAAGCAGAAGATGTACAAATTGCATTGGATCAAAATAATGATGTATATGTTAATCTAGAAATTAATGTAAACAAAGAAACAATTATAAAAGATGTGTCTACAAAATTACAAAACAATATTAAAGAAAATGTTAAAAAGGCCACTGATTTAGAAATAAAAGAAATAAATATCAAAGTAAATGATGTGGAAAGAGAAGAAGTACCAACAAAAGAAGAGAAAAAAGTAGAGGCAACTAGTACATCAAAAAATAATTTTAATCGGCTAAAAATGGCTGTTTGATTTTAGCGTGATGCTAAAAGATTTAATGTGCAATTTTAATTTGGAGGTGCAAAATGGACGATTTTAAAAAATTTATGACAAATTACTGGGGAGCAGTTTTAGGTGGAATAATAGCTTTAATTATTGCTTGCACAGATATGTACAGATTAGTTATAGGACTAGTTCTTGTTGGTATGGGAATATGGGCAGGAAATTATTTTCAACATAATAAGGACAAGGTAAAAGAAAAGTTGAGAAAATTAATTGACAAGATGTAATTTTTAATGCTTATAAATGGTTTATAGGTAACCTTAAAAACCTAAATTTTTGCAAGAAATGGAACAATTAAATGAAACGTACAGAGGCAAGAGAACAAGCTTTTAGATTATTATATAGTTTACAATTAATAGAAGAAAAAGATTTAGAAGAGCAATTAGAGTTGTTTTTTGAAGAAAATAATATTGATGATAAAGATGCTGTAGACTATATAAGAGACATAATAATAGGAACAAATAATAACAATAGCGAAATAGAAAAAGCTATATCTGAAAATATAAAATCAGACTGGGATATAACAAGAATTTCTAAAATTGATTTAACACTGCTAAAACTAGGAATATATGAAATAGAGTATTCTAAATTGCCATATAAAGTTGTTATAAATGAAGTTGTAGAATTAGCTAAAAAATATGGAGATGATAATTCTAAATCATTTGTAAATGGTGTATTGGCAAGCATAGTAAAGAAGAGTGAAGTTTGATTTTAAAGAATAATAAAATTTAATTTTAAATATGAATTTTATTTGGTGCAAATTGTCGTCAAGGTAAAAATATTTTTATCAAAAGCAAACCGAATAGTGAAAGGAATTTAAAATGGACATCAAACCAATCACAGTTCAAGAGTTAAATAGATACATAAAAGAAAAGGTTGATGGTGATGAATTTTTAAATAATGTGTATGTTAAAGGTGAGATTTCAAATTTTAAGTTACATTATACAGGACATATGTATTTTACATTAAAAGATGAAAACTCACTTATTAAATGTATAATGTTTAAAAGTTACACACCACATCTACAATTTATGCCAAAAGACGGCATGAAAGTTCTTGTCTTAGGAAGTGTATCGGTATTTGAAAGAGATGGAGTTTATCAAATATATTGCAGGGCAATGAGACAAGAAGGAATGGGAACATTGTATGAAGAATATCAAAAGTTGAAGGCAAAATTAGAAAAAGAAGGCTTATTTGATAAGTCTCACAAAAAGCCAATACCAATGTTTCCAAAAACAATAGGGGTACTTACTTCATCTACAGGTGCGGTTATAAGAGATATAATAAATGTATCAACTAGGAGAAATCCAAATGTACATATAAGACTTTTACCGGTTCCAGTGCAAGGACCAGGAGCCAGTCAGCAAATAGCGGACAGCATAAAAAAAATGAACGACGAAAACTTAGCAGATGTACTTATAATAGGTAGAGGTGGAGGATCACTAGAAGATTTATGGCCATTCAATGAAGAAATTGTTGCAAGGGCCATATATGATTCAAAATTACCTATTATTTCAGCAGTAGGGCATGAAACAGATTTTACAATAGCAGATTTTGTGGCAGATTTAAGAGCGCCAACACCATCTGCGGCAGCTGAACTTGCAGTACCTAATATTGCAGATGTAATTTATACAATAAGTACATACCAAAACAGATATAGAGTAGCTTTAAAAAGAAGACTTGAACTTATGAAATTAAGATATGAAAAATGTATGACAAGAAGAGTATTTAAAGAGCCTTTGCAAAAAATAAATGAAAAATCTATTAGCTTAGATATGCTAGTAAAATCAATACAAAATAGCATAAACAATAAAGTTACAAAATCAAAGGCAGATGCTGTTAAGCTTATTGCTAAGTTGGATGCGCTAAGCCCATTAAAAACTTTAACCCGAGGATATAGCATAGCTGAAAAAGATGGAAAAGTAGTGGCAAAAATAGAAGATGTAAATATAAATGATGAACTAGAACTAAGGTTAATTGATGGAAAATTAAAAGCAAAGGTAGTGGAAAAGATTTCTAGCCAATTAACTGAAACTTATTTATAGAAAGGAATTTTAAAATGGGAGAAGAATTAACATTTGAACAAGCAATGCAAAAATTGGAAACCATTGCAAATGAATTAGAAAATGATAATTTAGATTTAGATACTTCTGTGAAGAAGTTTGAAGAAGGAATGAAATTATCTCAAAAATGTAATAAAATTTTAGAAGAAGCGGAAAAGAAAATTACTATTCTTGTTAATGGGGAAGAAAAAGACTTTGATGTAAACAAGGCGGAATAATTTTTTAGAAAGGTAACATTATGATAAATTTTTTCAATCAATACAAATATTTAATAATACCATTTGTTTTATGGTTTGGAATACAAATGTTTAAAGTTTTATATGAATATTTTACAGAAGGTAAATGGAATATTAAAAGATTTATGGGAGCAGGTGGAATGCCTAGTTCACATTCAGCGGTTGTAGTGGCACTTGCGACTTTAATAGGAAAACATATAGGTGTTGATGAGCCTATATTTGCACTAAGTGTGCTATTTGCATTTATTACAATGTATGATGCGGCAGGAGTAAGAAGAGCTGTTGGAGAGCAAGCACATATATTAAACAAAGTAGTAAAAGAGGTAAAGGATATGACGCCAGCAGAATATTTACAAGAAAAAACAGGACACACACCTGTACAAGTTGCAGCAGGAGCATTGATTGGGTTAGTTGCAGGATTGATTTTTTAATTATATAAGATTTAATTAAAATTTAATACTATTAAAGACAATTACAACTAAAAATGTGATAAAGTTAAGGATGATTTTGATATATGTTACTGTTCACAGCTTATATTATTTTTTTTAAGCGACAATAGTAACAGCTATATTAAAAAATGCGAGGTGATTAAATGAAAGATATTGAAATTGCAAGAAGTGCAAAATTAAAAAATATAAAGGAAATTACAGATAAGCTTAATATTCCAGAAAGTGAAGTAGAGCCAATAGGAAAGTACAAAGCAAAAATTTCCTTAAACTATTTAGAAGAATTAAAGGATAAAAAAGATGGCAAACTAATATTAGTTACAGCAATTAATCCAACTCCACTAGGAGAAGGAAAAACAACTACTTCAATTGGATTAGCAGATGGATTAAATAAAATTGACAAAAAAGCAATTCTTGCATTAAGAGAACCATCACTTGGACCAGTATTTGGCATAAAAGGTGGAGCAACAGGTGGTGGACATTCACAGGTAGCACCAATGGAAGATATAAACCTTCATTTTACTGGAGATATACATGCAATAACCTCAGCAAATAATTTATTAAGCGCAATAACAGATAATCACATTTTCCAAGGCAATGAATTAGGTTTTGATAAAGTAGTATGGAAAAGATGCATTGATTTAAATGATAGAGCTTTAAGAACAGTTGAAATAGGGCTTTCAGGAGAAAAAAATATGACTCCAAGAGAAGATCATTTTGATATATCAGTTGCATCAGAAATAATGGCAATATTTTGCTTAGCGACATCTTTAAAAGATTTAAAAAGAAGATTAGGAAATATAATAGTTGGATATAATAAAGAAGGAAATCCTATATACTGCCATGATTTAAAAGCAGAAGGAAGCCTTACTGTATTGTTAAAAGATGCGCTAAATCCAAATATTGTACAAACTTTAGAAAATAACCCAGCAATAATTCATGGAGGACCATTTGCAAATATTGCACATGGATGCAATAGCGTTTTAGCAACAAAAATGGCTATGAAACTTGCAGATTATACAGTTACAGAAGCGGGATTTGGAGCAGATTTAGGGGCAGAAAAATTCTTGGATATAAAATGCAGACAAATGGGCATTTCACCAGATGCAGTAGTTATTGTAGCAACATTAAGAGCATTAAAATATCATGGTGGAGTAGCTAAAGATGAAGTAAATAATGAAAATGAAGAAGCGCTAAAAGAAGGAATACATAATTTATTAAAACATGTAGAAAATATAAAAAAATATGGGTTAAATCCAATTGTAGCAATAAATAAATTTACATCAGATACAGAAAAAGAAATAGAAATCTTGCAAAATGGGCTTGAAGGAAAAGTAGAGTTTAGTTTGTTAGAAAATTGGGCAAAAGGCGGAGAAGGTGCAAAAGATTTAGCAGAAAAAGTTGTAAAAATTTGTGAAGAATCTAAAAACTTTAAACCAATTTATGAATTAAACTTAAGCTTAGAAGAAAAAATAGAAAAAGTTGCAAAAGAAATATATGGCGCAAGAAACGTTATTTATTCAGATGAAGCAAAAACTCAAATCGAACAAATAAGAAATTTAGCAAAAAATATGCCAGTATGCATTGCCAAAACACAATATTCTTTTTCAGATGATCTAAAAAACTTACTTTGTAAAGAACCATTTGATATACATATAAATTCTGTAGAGTTAAAAAATGGAGCAGAATTTGTAGTTGTAAAAACGGGAAAAATAATGACAATGCCGGGACTTCCAAAGTGTCCTGCAGCTGAAAGCATTGACATTGATGATAATGGCAATATTGTAGGAATTTTTTAAAATTTTGATACAATTTTTAGTAATTGTTTAAAATAAGCTTCAATATATATTCTTCCGCATTTGCCTCACGGTTTCGCTTACGCGAAAACGCTTGCACGCTCACTTCGACAGATATACTTAGTTATAGTTAAAATGCTCACGCTGTCTCAGGTCGCTAAAAGCTCTAGAATATATATTGAAGCTTTAAATACAAATATTATTGCATAAAAAAACCTTTTTTGGAAAAAATAATTTCAAAGAAGGTTTTTTATTTAATAAGAAAATAATTTTTCCGATATAATTAAATAATATGAAATTGTTTTTCAAATTAAATAAAAAATTTTATAAAAATTAATTTGAGGAAGCGTAAAATGAAAATTAAAAGAAAAATTGGTATTTTATTAATTTTGGCAATAATGCTATTTGTAAGTTATAATGTGGTAGTTAGAAATGCTGAAGTTCAAGCACTTTCAAAGTATGGTTCAAGAGGAGATGAAGTAAGACAAATTCAAACAAAATTAAAAAATTGGGGATATTATTCAGGAAGTGTTGATGGTATTTATGGAAGTGCAACTTTAGCAGCAGTAAAAAGTTTTCAAAAGAAAAACGGATTAACTGTTGACGGAATAGCTGGAACGAAAACTTTACAAGCAATGGGAATATACAATTCATCTAGTAGTTCATCAACATCTAGTAGTAATGTAAGTTCTAGTAATTTAAATTTACTGAGTAGAGTAGTTTATGGTGAAGCAAGAGGCGAAAGCTATACTGGACAAGTTGCAGTTGCAGCAGTTGTATTAAATAGGGTAAAATCTAGTTCATTTCCAAATACAATTTCAGGAGTAGTTTACCAGTCAGGAGCATTTGATTGTGTTTCTGATGGACAAATAAATTTAACTCCAGACGCAACAGCAAGAAAAGCAACTCAAGATGCTTTAAATGGTTGGGATCCAACATATGGAGCAATATATTATTTTAATCCGGCAACTGCAACAAATAAATGGATTTGGTCAAGACCGATGACTGTAACTATCGGTAAGCATAGATTTTGTAAGTAAGAGTTGAAAAAGCTAAGAATAACAAAATTGGAAATTTTTAATAATTCAATTATGAATAATAAATAAAAATTTGCATAAACTAAAAATGTAAAACTAAAAGTTATAGATATGGCTTATATTTTATACTTACTTAATAAATATAAGAACATATTGTGCAAGGAGGAATATATGAAGATAATTGACAGAATAGCTTTAGTTTTAGTCATCATTGGCGCAATCAACTGGGGGCTTATAGGATTCTTTGGTTTTAACTTAGTAGATAGCATATTTGGCACAATGAGTGTTGTAAGTAGAATTATATATGCAATAGTGGGACTATCAGGATTGTGGTCAATAAGATACTTTATGTATGAACATAATGACTAATTAAAAAA
>CAMMLF010000043.1 GCA_946497585.1 uncultured Clostridium sp. | reverse complement strand
TGTAGCTACTTGTTTCCAATTATTGTGATTATAAAAATTGTTATCAGAAACATAAATCTTTTGTCCTTTCAATAAACTATCAATATTAATTGGTTCTTCATTAGGGAAAATACGTACATAAGAATTCTCTCTTATTTTTTCTATATCTTTTTTATTATAAATTTTATTAACAAATAAATATTTTAAATAACTATTATAAATTTTATTATCTGTTTCATTATAATCTATATCTTTAATAAAAAATGGTTTGTAATCAATATTATTAAAATATAAACCATAAAATTCAACGTCAGGATGATAAAGAAATTTTCTGTAAATAAAATTCAAATAATTACAAATAAATATTATCTTATCATAATTTAAAATATTATCTGCGGGAGAGAGAACTTCAACTTGAAATCCTCTATCCTCATAATACTTACCTATTTTCATTACTTCCGGATTTAATCGTTTTAATTTAGGTCTCTCATATAAATCATAATCTATTATTCCAATTCTCATTCTGCGCGCTCACCTGCCACTGTTACTATTCCATCTTCATCTATTGAAGTTATTAACTCTATTGGATAAGTGAAATAAGCATTATTTTTATAAATTTTAGGGATAAAATTATCTCCTCTTCTTATTCCAGCTATCATCAATTTATTTCCTCTTTTAAACCAAGAACGTTCTATTATAGTTTTCTTTCCTGTTACTGAGTCTTTAACAGAAATTTGTTTATCATATTTACTAAATTGCGCTCTATAAATTTTTAAATTTACAACTCCATTTTCTGTTAATAAAGTAACAATATTTTTCATTTTATTTTTATCAATTACAGTTCCGCAAATTCTTGTTAATTTAAAAATTGGAATTTCTTTACCTTCTTTTGTTTTCCAAATATTATCTACTTCAGGTTCTTCCGGTAAATCAAAATAATCTTCAATATAATATCTTTCTTTATCTATATCTGCTAATTCGTGTTTATTATAATAAAAACATACACTATCCATTTCCCATTTACTAATATTTCCATCAGCATATTTATTCCATACACTATCAAATAATTTTTTATTTAAATCTTCTAATATTTTTGGATTAGTTTTTAATTCTTCTCTAATATCAGTCATTTCTTTCTTGTAAATTTTATCCCACTCTCTTTGTTTTATCATAAATTGTCCTTCTTCATTTTGACTAACTAAATCCATATCAAACATTTTTTCATAAAAAGTAAATGCTCTATCATCAAATAAATAATAAATATCTTTCTTAAAATTCTTTAAATATTTATTAAAATTATAAATTTGAACTTCTCTTTTATATTCACTTGGAATACAATTTTCTCTAATTAACATAGCCATATTTTGTAAAGTTAATCTTTGTTTTTTATCACTAATACTATCAATATAATCTATCATTATATCTTTTCTATCTCTTTTTTCAACTTTATCAAAACAACCAGCTTTTATTAAATTTATAATTGCAATTTTATTACTTTTTACTTTACTTAAAAAGTCTTTTAAACCTGTATAAGGTCTATTCATAATAATATCTTTCGCTAAATCATTATTAATTCTATTTATACCTTTTATACCAAAGATAATTGAATTATTTTCTATATCAGGAGTAAAAGTAAATTCTGACTTATTTATATCCGGCAATTCAACTTTAATTCCTTGCGCCATCATCTTTCCAATAGCTGAAGCAATTTTTCCATAATCTACTGTTTTATTTTGTTTTTTAATTTCTTCTTTTTTCTCCTTTGTCATATCTTCTTCGTCATCTTCATCATTATTATCTTCTTCAACTATTTCTGTTACTGGGTCAAAACTATCGATTAAATTAACAAATTCATCATTCTCATCTATTCCCGCGCTATCAACAATTAAATTTGAACAATTCCAAAAAACTGTTGGATAATGATAAGCTAAGTTCATTTCTTGAATTGCAATTAAAGAATAAGCTAAACTATGAATTAAACTAAAAGAATAACCCAACTGTCTTTTTACTTGAACTTCCCAAACATAATTTAATAAGTTATTAGATGTACCGTGCTCGCGCCCTCTATCCATAAATAACTTATGCATATTATCAATTTCTGCTAATTTCTTTTTAGCTATTGTTTTTCTTAATTTATTTGCTTCTTTTACTGAAAAACCACTAATTTTTTCATCCATAGAAATTAACATTATTCCTTCTTGAGAGTCACAAACACCATAGTTATTTAATAAATGTCCTTCCATAATTTTTATTTCTTCTTCTGTTAAACCATATTTTTCCATTTCTCTATACCATAACTCTATATTATTCTTATATCGAGTATAAGTATCAGAAGGCATTTCTCCACCATCTTGCGCCATTAATCTCATAAGAGAATTTGCCACAGCTAATTCCATTGCGCTTTTTGGTTTTACTAATTTTGCTGTTGCTAAACCAACTGGTGTATCATATTGAAATAAGTTACTAATTTTATTTTCACCTATTTCTTTCCACATTTCTTCTGTATCATAATCTAAATTTTCTAACCCAACATATTTATTATAAGTATCTCTTAAATTATCTTGCCATTCTATATATCCATATTTTAACAATAAGTCTAAACAAGTTCTAATTCTATCTAACGCATCTGTTGTTAACGCATCAAATTTTACTCCACCCATATATTCACTATCATGCAATTCAAATTGACTACATAAAGTTCCATTTGGCGCTTTCATTACTGCATTATGTTCACAGAAACTTTCATTTACAATTAACATTCCACAATTATGCACTGCAACATTTTCAACTATATACGAATTATCTCCATTTACTGATAAATTATACATTTTTTTCTTTTCTTCATTAATTACAATTTCTTTAATTGGAGTCCAAATATAATTATTGTCATAAAAAGCTCTTTCATATCGTGGATTTAAATTAACTTGTCCTTGATAACAAGTTTTGCAATCTATTAGTCTACCTAAAATACGTTGTTGGCGAGGAGCAATTATTGTTATAGCTACTGTTTTATGATAAATTTTATTTACTATTTGTGATATTCCTAATAATAATTTTTCACTTACTGTTTTAAAGGTAATTTTTGATTGTTTTATATAACCATCTGCACTAATATATCCATCAAAAAAACTTTGTAATAATCTGCAAGGTAAATTAATTACAAAATTTGGAATAAATTTGTTATTTGCATATTTTCCAAATAATTGTAAAAATTCCCATAATCCATCTTTTTTAATATAAATTTTATAAGTTGTAGTTGCTTCCTCAATTCTATATTCATAATTTAATAAATTAAGTCGCATAATAATATCTTCTTTTTCGTTTTTTATTATACTTTTATCACAACAAATTATTATTTGATGTTCTTCATATTTATCATTATGAATTCTATTTTCAGTCCATCCATCACCAATATAACGCCCAATTAACCACCAAAAATTAATATCAGAATATTCTAAATTAATTTTTAATGTTGGTAATTCATTTTTAGTATTTATTGGAATTCCTAAATAATCTTTTTTAATTTCTAAATTTTTAACTTCTTTCCATTCTGGTTCTGTAAAACAATGAATTCTTTTTACTTGTCCATTAATAGTTTTATAAATATCTTTTATTTTACTTCTAACTAAAAATGGATGAGTTGCAGTTGTATTAATATATTTAGTACCAACGGCTCTTATAGTATAAGTTTCATTCCAATCAGTTTTTATTGTATCTAGAACAGTTTTATATCTATTATTATGAGTTAATACTTTTTCTCCTTTTTTAATATCCTTAATTGGTTTATATCCATTTTCTGTAACTACCAAAGTATTACCATCAAAACAAGCGTGTAAACCTCTACGACATATAGTTCCTTCTACTTTTTGAGCAACTTCCCAAATATCAGGATATTCATTCATTGATTTTATAAATTGTGGAATTGGATTAAATCCTTTTTCTTCATCTCCATAATAACATTGATTTAAAGTTCTTACTTTTCCTCTATCTATAGGAACTAAAGATGAAATATAAATTCCCAAATCACTATCATATCCTAATCCTCTTGCCGCCGTTTGTAATGCAGCTTTTGAAGTTTCAGTTCCAAAAGTTGCTATATTATAAACTTCTCCACCGATACTTTCAAAATAATCTTTTAATGCACTTGTTACTTTTGGTCTTTTTGAAGCTTGAAAGTCTGTATCAACATCTGGTAATTCTGGTCTATCTCTGTGAATAAATCTCCAATACATATTTTCTATTCCATATTTAATTGGGTCCATTTGAGTAATTCCTAATAAATAATTACTAACAAATCCTCCAGCTGAACCTCTTGAAATTCCTACTAAACTATCACCTTCATTCCACATAATATCTACAACTTTTGCCATTGTATTAAAATATGAAGAAAGGTCATTTCCAATTTTTTGAGTAATTTCATAAACTTCAGCTACTTCTTTTTCTATTTGAATTAAATATTCTTCCCAATCATTCACATCTATTTTTTTACTTAAACCGTAGAAAATATTATTAACATAACATTTATCTTGTTCACTTTGAGAGTTCATAAATTTACTCACATATTCTAAATTGCATTTTTTAACAATATGTCTAATAATATCATAATCATCTATACGAACTTCTTTAAATTCTAATTTTATTTTTGGTACTATTTCTTTATGTTTTAAATCATATTCTTCAATTTGAGAATTTATATAATTTGTATTTTCTAACATAATATCAATATCTTCGCTAGAAATATTATTCATATATTCTTTTATTTGGTCTACGTCCTGTAAATAAGTACCAGAATAAAACGCATCTGTTTCTCTATCTCCTTCACTAGAATTTAAATAAGATTTATGAATTGGTCTATCTTCTTTTCTTAAATAATGTGCATCTGTGGTAATAATAACTTTTATTCCTCTTGATTTTGCATAAGCTAACGCGCATTTATTATAACTATTTTGGTCATCACTTTCAGAAGATTGTAATTCTATAAAAAAGTTTTCTTCTCCAAATTGTTTTTGACACCACTTTACAAAATTATCAATTCTTTTTGTTACTTCTTTTGAATATCCACTATCTAAAAATTCTCTAATTAAATGTGCAAATTGTGAACCCAAACAAGCTGTACTTCCTATAACATGACCTGGATTCGCGCCAATAATTTCTTCAATATCTCTATAAAAAGTTGGTACTCTCTCTATAAATTGTCGAAAAGAATGAGACCAAGCGCGAGAACTTAATTCTCTTAATTGTTTATGTCCTTCCGCATCTTTTGCTAATAAAATAAAATGATAATATTTATCTTTTCCTTTAATATAATTATCTAATCTTAAATCATTTCTAGTTAAATAAATTTCATTACCTAAAATCAATTTAAAATTATTCCAATAATCTAATTCTTGTTTAATTACTTTTTTCTTTTCTTCGTTTTCTTCTGCTTCATACTTATTCTTATATTTTTCTCTCTGTTGTTTTACATATTGAATAGCTTTTATATGTCCACTTAAAGTTTCGTGGTCAGTAATCGCTAAACCTTTTAACTTTAATTCTCTCGCTCTTTCAAAAAGAAGAGGCAATTGATTAATTGAGTCTAACATACGAATATTACTATAATCTGAATGACAATGTAAACTTGTATAACTCACTTAAAATTCCTCCTTTATTTTTTATCTACTATTAGTATATCACAAATCTTATCTTTTTTCAAGACTTTTATTGTATAACTCTCATTCTAACTTGTTTTCTTCCAAAATTTAGTGCAGCTTGATGACTATCCATATATACATCAATTTTATTTCCTTTGATTGCGCCACCTCTATCTTCAACTGTATAAGTTCCCAATCCTTCTAATTCAATTTTAGTTCCAAAACTATAATTGCTTGGAGCCGCAATAGTTCTTCCGGCAGTTGCGGTTGTACCAGAAGCAGTTATACCATTTGTTTTTCCACAACATTTTGCACAAGAACAATAAGCACTAACATTAGCCCATATCCATTTTTCATTAGAGGATACAGGCTGCGCGCTTGCTTCAACTGTACGAGAAGTGCTACTGCCACGAGAAGTGACAGTAGTTTGTTTTTTTGCTTTTGAAACTTTTACAGCTTCTACTTGTTTTTGCAATTCTTTATTTTTATTTTCTAATTCTGTTTGCTTATTTAATAATTCTGTTTGTTTATTTAATAAATCATTTTGTGTTTGTTTTAATTCGTTAATTTGATTTTCTAAGTTTTTAATGGTTTCATCTTTATTAGTTAATTGTTCTTCTGTTACTGTTTGACTATTAACCAATTTTGCATCAAAGGTTCTATTTTGATAAATATTTGTTCCAACAAATACTGCTATTACCACTAAAACAATAGCTAATCCTTTTAAAACTTTTGTTTTATTTATTTTCCCTTTTCTCATTCTTTTACTTTTATTCATATATTCCTCCTTTAAAAATCATACGTAGTATCAATTATTTGATAGTTTTCAATGATAATTTGAGGTGTAATATTTCCCATCCATTCATTTAAATTAGCGCGACCTAAAATTGTGACATTCATAGTATCATATTTTGTAAGTTTTTCTAACAATGTCTCATCTTTAAATTTAATATAAGTAATTCCATTAACTGTAAATTTGACAGTATCCTTCTTCGCGCCAATTGCTTGTATATTTTGTTTATTCAAATGAATATTTTCTATCGCTATTAAAGGTTCTTCCATACCTTGTCCCCAAATTTCATCTAATCTTCCTAAAGCCCCTATAATTTCTGACAAATATTTATTTTCACTATCAATAACTAAATCTACTTCATACACATTTTCATTGAAGTCTACATCTTTTAATTGTTCATCTGCATATTTTATAAATTTATCTAAATTACTTTTTAGAATAGAAACTCCATGTGCGTTAGGATGTCCAGTAGCATATTCAAAATATCCACTATCCATAAAAAATTGTCTCAAATCAGGAATTGGACCGTGATTAACTCCTCTTGCGCTACCTCTTAAATATCCTTCAGAATTTATTCTAACAACACAAACTGGTTTTTTATATTTTGTAACTAATTGCATTGCCACTAATCCAGTAAGCGTATTATCAAATTCTTCCTCGTCTTCTACTTCTACAATTATAATTTTATGTTCGTCTAAACCTAATTTTTGTATTTTAAAATCTAAAGTTTCAAATGCTTTTAATTTCATTCTGTCTTGTCTATTTTTTGCATTGGTACAAATTCTTACAGCTTGACCGCAAGTTGTTTCCATGTCTCCTTCTTTATGTCCTCTTTTTGTACTAGGAACTTTTCTTAATGGGTCTATAAAACTTTCAAAAAGAACTTCTTTTTCTTCTTGAGTACCAACTCTAATTAGAGCGTTAATTAAAGGTACTATATAAAATGCTATTCCTATTGGAGTAACTTTATTACCCATCGAGAATGATTGTTTTTCTATCATAGACATAAGACCAAAGTTAGTAATATTATGCAATCCTTCGTCAACTATATATCTTGTTTCTAAATCACATAGCTCCATCATATCTCCAACCATTCCTACTGCCGCCAAATCAATAAGAGAATGTGCATAATTTACATTTAAAATACTATCTAAACAACAACAAAATTTATAAGTTACTCCAGCACCACATAAACTTTTATTAGGATAATTCTCTGATAATTGATTATTAACTACAATAGCGTTCTCACTATAACCATTATCAGCCATATGGTGGTCTAAAACTATAATATCAATTCCTTTTTCTTTTAAAATTTTATGTTGTGCATAATCATTAGAACTTGAATCTGGCGCGATTACTAATTGAGTACCTTCTGGTATTGTATCAACTATTAAACCGTGTTGTTTACCATCGTGAACGCGCCAATCGATACAGATACTTGGATTTATTTTTTTCATATATAAATATATAATTGCGGCAGAAGTATAACCATCTGTATCACTATCTATTTGTATAAAGATATTATCATTATTCTCTACGTGTTTTATTAAACAATTTGCTGCCGTTACAATATTGTCTAACAGCATAAAATCATATTGTTCTTTTTCTGTTGGATGTAAAAAAGCCGTCAAATCTTTAATATGTCTTTCTTTAAGAAAATTTTTAAAAAAATCTTCGTCTGCTTTTAAATTATTTTTTTGTTCATATTTCATTACTAATTATAACCTCACTTGTACTTTATTCTTCATCAATTGTTCAAAAATTTCTTTTCCTCTGTCAATTGGACTATCTTTTATTTTTAATAAATTATTAAAATCAAATAAGAAAGAAAAATTACAATAATTATTATATTTACCACATATCTTTTTTAACTTGTTATAATAATTAACTGCTTCTTTACTAGCAAAATTTTCAAATTCTTTATCATAAGCAATTATGATATTATTAACTTGACATTCTTTCACTAGTAATTCAATTTGTCTATAATTTAAATTACTACCACAACTTGCTACTGCTATATTAGTATCATACATATCATCATATTTTAAAACACTCTTTTCACCTTCAAAAATTATAGCTGTTTTATATCTCCTTATATTCTCCTTATTCTCATACAAACCATATAAATTAAAAGAAAGAGGATGTCTATATAAAGTATTTTCTACTTTTAAAGGTGTATATTTTCCATACAGTTCTGCTTCTTGTGGGTCTAAACTTCTTCCTCTGATACCAATTAACTTCCCTTCTATACTATAATGTGGAATTACTATTTTATTTTTATAATCATAATATAATATATTAAACTTTTCCATAGCTTTTTTACTTATTCCTTCATCAAGCCATTCTACTGTATAATATTTCCTAAACAAATTCAATACGTTTGAATTATATTCCAACAAATTTATTTCTTCATTATTGTTTTTAAATCTGTCTATATTACTAATGTAACTTTCATTTGTAGTATCGCTAAAAATATTGTACTCGACTAAGTCGGCGATTGAGTATACTATATTATAAAAATTATATTCTTCATGATTTACTTCTTTAACTCTCTTTATTAAATCAAATATATCGAAGTTTTCACTACACTCTGTATAACAATGAAACATATAATTTTCTTTATAATAATATAACTTCATTGAAGCTTCATTTTCTCTTGGATTATGACAGATAGTAGGAAAAACAATACAATTTTCTCTATCTTCATACCTGTCCGCGCCCAACTTAGTAACAATATCTATTATCTGATTTTCACTTAATTTTTCTCTTAATTCTTGTAAATTTATTTTCATAATAAGTCATCAAAAGAAAGTACTTTTTCTTTTTTATCTTCCATATTTTCTTTTAACTCCTTTCTTTCTTCTTCCATTTTCTCTTGATTTATAATACTTCCCATTTCATCTTCAAAAATATATTTATTAGTAGTTATAGGAATATAATTAAAGTTTTGGTCTGTTAAAAACAAATCTTCTGTTCTACAAGTTCCCAAATCAACTCTACTCCAAATTCTTACTCTATTATATTTTCCTCTACGAATTTTATACATATCTTGAACTTGAGTTGGTAAATCTAAATTAAGTTTTCGCGCGATTTGGTCTACGTTATCATGTTCTTCTTGTGTTAAAGGTAAACTTATTCCTCCAACATCAATTTTATCTGCTATTGCTTTTGAACCTCTAATTAAATTATAATCACGAATTCCCTTATATTCTTTCCATTTTTCATTTAATTGAGTACCACTCATTACAAAAATTTCTAATTCGTTTGCTAAATCTTTAAGAGCAATACTTGCCATCATTAAAATTACATCTTCTCTTAAATTTAAATCTCTATATTCTTTTAACAAACCTGGACTACTAAAAATATAATCATAAAAAACATATTGTATATCATATTCTAAAACTTGTTGCCTAATTAAAGTTTTTATTTGTGCTATACTTGGGTCTCCAACTCTAACAAAAATAAAATTATCCTGATATTTTTCTAAAACTTTAATAGCATCTCTTACTCTTTGTTTTTCCTCAGGATTTTCATATTTGTTATTTAAAATCTTATCTTCATTAACTGCTGATAAATGCGCCAAAATCATTGTTTGTATTTCTTCTTTTTCCATCTCTGTTGCGAAAAACAATATTCTTTGACCTTCTCCAACTTTTGTCCATTTTTTTAATTTTGTATTATATCTTTCTGGATAAGCAATTACACACGCATGACCAACCATTTGTCTTGTTTTTCCTGTTCCAGAAGCACCACTAATTAAATAAAATTTCTTTAATCTAGCTCCTCTTGTTAAAGTATTATAAATTTTCCCTTGTAATGGTATCCCAATTTCTGGATTTTGTTCTAATTCATCTAATAATTTCTCTACTCCATCTGAAATTCTTCCTTGTTCTGTATCATCTTTACAAATATAATCACACTGTAAATCATTTATGTCTTTTAAATAATAGTCAAAAATATCTTCAATAGACATTTCATCTAATTTTTGTATTTGTTTCTCTTGCTTAACTACATTTAATTCTTCTTCATCATAAAAATTTTTTATATTAAAACCATCTTTTTTTAATGCTCTCAACGCGCTAAATTTTTTCATTCGATTATAATAAAAATCAAAACTGTTTAAATTAGATAATTCTATACAATCATTTAAATATTGAATTCCATTTTGTTTTTTAAAGCTATCATAAGCTCCTTCCATTTGTTGTAAATAATTATCAATATCAACAATACTTATTTCATTCATTCTATAATTACTGAACAAATTATTTATTACTTGAAAAATCATATTTGCAAGTGGAACATCAAAATCTTTTTTAGTTATAATATATTTTGAGTCAGCTAATAAAACTGGCGCCTTTATTAAGCAACCAATTACTTGTAAAATTGCGTTTTTGTCTGTTAATGCTGACAATTACTACCACCTCTATTCTTCTATTTCTTCAAATGGATTTGTAAATTCTACTGGTTTTACTAAAGGTTTTCTTTCTACTTTTTTAACTCTTACATAATTATATTCTTCTTCTTTATCTTTAAATTTTTCAACTGAATTTATAATATCTCTATTTCTTTTTTCCATTTTCTTAAAATACTCCTGTGCCTCCTCATAAACCCAAGGTATTATTCCAATTCTCTCATTTGCTTTATTTGCATTTCCTTTTTTAATATCATAATGATAAACCAAGGCATTAGTCATTCCTTTATAAGTATAACCATCTTTATGATATTTTTCAATTAACATATTATTCTTTGGTCCTGGCGCCTTCAATTTTAAAACTCTACAAACTGTATTTTGTAATTCTTTTTTATCTAAATACTCTTGAGCGCAATCTTTATGAAAATTCTTTTCATCTATTCTTACTGCATCTTTCTTATCTAACGTTTTTTTCTTACATTGTTGACATATAACTAGCATTTCTTCCTCCATTTTAAATCTTATAATATAATTATATCATATTTTGAAGAAAAAGTCAAATAAAAAAGAGTAGACTTAATATCTACTCTTATAACAAACTTTTCCATTCATCAAGCACTACTTCAACAAGTTCTTGTTGGTCAGGAGTAGTTTCTGATAATTTTATTGGTTTTCCAAAAGTTTTTAAAATAATTGCGTTCATTTCAGTTGCATATTTTTCTTTATCTTTTTCTAATAATTTTTTGAATACGTCTTGCGCTTCCGCTATAACTTCTTCAAACTTTCTTCCTTCTTCATAAAAATTATTAGTAGGTTTGTCTGTTAATACTGTATTATCTTCTTTTGCTTGTTGCTCAATTGCCTTATATAATTCTTCAACTAAATTATCATAAGTCATTTCAATTTTTGGAGTTAAATAAGGGAAACGAGAACCTGCTTCAAATCTTTCATTTCCTCTTGTATAAATATATCTTTTTCCATCTTCTGTTGATATTCTTAAATAAGCAATAATATCAACTAATCTATTAACAATAAGTTTTGGTCTTTCAGCTAATGTTGGCATAATTTTTTGAAATTCTTGACCAGACTCTGTTTTTATAGTTCTTGTTGTTTCGTGAGAAATAATTACTAAACCATATCCAGCCATAGCAATTTGTCTTAATGTGCCATCGAATTCTTTTTTACATAAGTCATAACCTTTACCCCAAGGAATTTCTCCAATAGTTTTTGGAGTTTCTCCTGTTTGTTCATTAATATTAGAAGAACAGATATATTTTTCACAATAGTCCCAAGCAATATCTGCGGTATCAATAGTAATAGTGTCAAATTTTTCTTTTACTTCTGGTCTTTCTAATTGTCTTAATACAGTTTTAAATTCTGCCCATTTTGTAATTGGTTGAACCATTTTGTTATTTAAAGCATTATAACCTGGTTCAAAAGCTAATAATAAGTTTCTTGGAAATTGCGCAGCTAAAGTAGTCTTTCCAATTTTTGGTTGTCCATAAATTAAAATATATTTTCCTTTTAAATCTTTATTTATTGTTACTGGTTGTAAATTTAATAAATCTATCATTTTTTATACCTCCTACATAATATTCCAAGAGACTATGGATTAAAACCCATAGTCGTCACTAGAATTTGTATTTTGTGTAGCTTGAGGTTGTACTTTTGGCGCATTTTTTACTTTTTCCATTCTTTGACTTCTTTCCATTAATGCTTGTCTTACTTCATCAGGATTGA
>CAMMLF010000042.1 GCA_946497585.1 uncultured Clostridium sp. | reverse complement strand
CAAAAGGTAAATGTGCATGAAGAACGAAACTTACGTAACCTTTTATATTTTTCATATTTAGTACCTTTCATTTATTTTAGCCTTAGGTGGCGTGTGTCAATGGGGACGCTGTCAATGAGGACGCTGTCAATGGGGACGTCCCTTCATTGACACGATAGTGTCAAAAAGGGGCGTCCCCATTGACAGCGTCCCCATTGACACATTGACACAAAATTTAAAACTTAGGTTTTCTAATACAAGAAAACCTAATAAACATTTGATGTTGGATTTTGTGATGATGGATTTTTGAAGTCGAAACTTACATTTTCTTTATCAAGATGTAATGACTTGTATAATTCATACACATTTTTTAGGAATGGCTTTATAACCTTTGTAGTATATTTATTAGTATGTATGTTTTTAAAACGAATCTCTCTATATTGTTCTGAATCGTAAAACAATACATGGTCATTTGGCGATTCTATCATATTTGATGATGTTACATATAAATAATTATCTGGTAAATTATTTACTTCGCCTTCTTTTGGTCTTCTACCAAGCTCAATTACATATTGGCATTTAGTATCATTTACGTGTATATACCAATTATTCGCAAAATCATTTATATCTATTTCAAAAGAATATTTATCTGTTAAATTATGAACTATTAAAACAGGTCTTGTTGTGTAGAAAAAGTTTTCTCCATATTTTTCTTTAAAGTTTTGAACATCTTCATCAGAGATTTCCCAGTAAACAAATAAAGTATTTGGATTTTGTGCTAAAGCTTTAATAACAGTTTTGTTATATTTGTATGGTAAATCATAATATTCTAAAACAAATGGTAACTCAGATTTATCTACAGATTTTGTAAAAGTTTTTGAAGAAAGCTTTAAAATTTTGCTACTTATTTTACGTTTTGCTACTTTAGAAGATTTTGCTGATTTTGATTTTGAAGCTTTATTAGAAGTTGAACCAGCAGAAGTCTTACTAGAAACTTTTACTTTACTAGCTGTTGATGCTTTTTTTGTAGTTTTAGGTTTGGATGTAGATGTTACTTTCTTAGAAGTTGCGACCTTTTTACTAGTAGTCGTTTTCTTAGCAGTTGCGGGCTTTTTAGCAGTTGTAGCTTTGCTACTAGCGGTTGTTTTCTTAGTAGTTGCGACCTTTTTTGCGGTTGCAGTTTTGCTACTAGCGGTTGCCTTTGCAGAAGTAGCTTTTTTGCCAGAACTAGAAGTTTTTGAAGACTTTGCTTTAACCGTGGAAGGCTTGGCATTACTTGTTTTTTTGCTATCTATTATATCTTTTTCTACTAATTCTTCTTTTGATTTTCTTGGCATTGTTCTCCTCCTTAGTTAAAGTATAATATACTCATAATATAATATAACAAAGCAAAATTTTTATCAATACAAAAATGAAAAAAATATTAAAAAAATTTGTCTTTTTTTATTTACTTTTGTAGAAAAGTTGTATACAATATGATGTAGAAAAAATAGGCTAGAGTTTTAAATACACTATAAAAACTAAAGAAAATTATGAAAGGGGCATAAAAGTATGAAAATTTTAATGCTAACATGGGAATATCCACCAAGAATAGTAGGAGGAATATCAAGGGTTGTACATGATTTGTCACATAGAATGATAAAGGACGGTCACGAAGTTACAGTAGTAACATATAAGGACGGAAATGCCCCATATGTTGAAGATGACAAAGGTGTTAAAGTTTACAGAGTTGACAACTATATGATTAATCCAAATAATTTCATAGATTGGATTATGCAACTTAACTTTAATATGCTATCAAAAGCAAATGAAATTATTGCAAAAGAAGGAAAATTTGATGTAATACATGCACATGATTGGCTTGTAACATATGCAGCAAAAGCTTTAAAAGAATCGCACAACATACCAATAGTTGCAACCATTCACGCAACAGAAAATGGAAGAAATAGTGGTATACATGATGAAACTCAAAGATATATAAATGACACAGAGTGGATGCTTACATATGAAGCAACAGAAGTTATAGTTAATAGTAACTATATGAAAAATGAATTACAAAGAATATTTGGTTTACCATTTGAAAAGATAAATGTAATACCAAATGGAATTAATTTAACTAATTTTTCAGGTGTTGAAAGAGATTATGATTTTAGAAGACAATTTGCAATGGACAATGAAAAAATTATATTGTATGTTGGAAGATTAGTTTACGAAAAGGGAATCCAAAACCTAATTGGAGCAATGCCAAAAATTCTTAGCAATTACCATGATGCAAAGTTGGTTATTTGTGGAAAAGGTGGAATGATGGATGAACTTAAACAAGAAACAAGAAATCTAGGAATTGAAAATAAAGTATATTTTGCAGGTTATTGTGATTCTAAAAAAGTTCAAAAAATGTACAAATGTGCAGATATAGCAGTATTCCCAAGTACATATGAACCATTTGGAATAGTTGCTCTAGAGGCAATGCTTGCAGGAGTTCCAACAGTTGTATCAGATGTAGGTGGTTTAAATGAAATAGTTGAGCATGGTGTTGATGGAATGAAGAGCTATGCAGGTAACTCAAATTCAATTGCAGATTCAGTTTTAACATTATTGTTTGATGCAAAATTATGCAGTGCTGTATCAAAAAATGCTGTTAAGAAAGTTAAAGAAATGTATAGTTGGAACAAAATAGCACAAGATACACATTATGTTTATGAACAAGCAATTTGCCAAACAGAAGCACAAAAACAAGCAGAAAAAATTGCTCAAGAAAAAGCAGAGAAAACAAAAAAATCTCAAAATCCGGCAAAGGAATTATCAAACCTATTAACTTTCAGAAAAAGAAATGCGTACGCATAGTTTTAGTTTAATAAGTTGTAGAATATTAATATTCAAATAAAGTAAAAAATCAAAAATATTAACAAATCTTGAAAAGTATTAATAGTAAAAATATGAATATTTTACAAAAAAGAAAGGCAAAATAAATATGGAAGTTTATGATACAGCAAATAGACTAGCAGAAGAAATAAAAAATTCAAAACAATACAAAGATTTAAAAGAAGCAAAAGATAGACTTTTTGCGGATAGCAATAAAAGACAATTAATTATTGATTTTGAAGATTTGAAAAAAGAGGTACAACTTATGGAAGTACAAAAAATGCAAGATAAGCCGGTAGACGAAGAGGCTAAAAAAGAAAAACTTGCGAAAATGTACAATGTACTTATAGAAAATAAAGATATTAAAGATTATTTTGATTATGAAATTGCTTTTAATCAATTAATGGTTGATGTGAATAAAATTATAGGTAACAGTATAAAAGACGTATTATAAAACCTTAAATTAAAGTTAAATAGCGCAAATTCTAAATGTTACAAAGGATAAATATAAAAACTTATAGATTGAGAGGTTGATAAAATGAAAACTAATGAAAATGGTATAACTTTATTATCTTTAGTAATTACTGTAGTTGTATTAGCTTTTTTGGCTACTATATTAATTAATTTGTCACTTACAAATAATAGTGCAGTAAATGTTGTGCGAGATGCAGAAGATTCTTATTATGATCAAAAAGAATATACACAAAATAGAATAAATGAAATGACTAATGGTTGGGAAAATCTTTTAGATTAGTAAATATAGCAAAAAGTAAAAACTTTTGAATATATAAAAAAATAGCTTAAGAAAAAATATAAGCATATTATATGAGGAGGTAAACAAATGAAAGCAAATGTAGCATGGAGTACTGATGAAAATGCCTTTTTGGCTGGAAAAAATAGTGCAAAAAAGGCAGTACTTGATTTAATTCAAACAAAAGTCGCTTTTATATTTAGTTCAGTAAAATATGATGCACACAAACTAATAGAAGGTGCTAAGGAAGAATTAGGTACAGCACCTATAATTGGCTGTACATCAAATGGAGGAGTTTTAGTCCCAGATGGATATATTACATCTGAAAATGGTTTCGTAGGAATTATGGCAATAGGGGATCCAGATACAGCAGTTGGCGTTGCAGGTTCACCTAAAATGTTAACAGCAAGAGAAACTGGTAGACAAGTAGCAATTGAAGCTATGAACAATGTAGGAACAACATTTTCACCAGCTTATTTCTTTATGATTGCAAATCCAGGAGAAGAAGAAGAATATGCAAAAGGAATCCAAGATGTAATTGGTGATGTGCCAATGTTTGGCGGAAGCTGTGCAGATGATGACTTATCTGGTAAATGGAGAATCTTTACCGGAGACAAAGTATTTTCAGAAGGTGTAGCAGTAGCATTTTTCTATACAAATAAGAAATTAGTAAATGAATATACTGGAAAATACCATGAAACAGTTAATTCAGGAATAATCACAGAAATAGAAGGAAAAAGAACTTTAAAAGAAATAAATAATATACCAGCTATGAAGCAATATGCTGAATGGACAGGCTTTAAAACCAGAAATTTAATGGGTGATAAAATTCTTACAGCTTCAATATTGAAGCCACTAGGAGTTAAAACTCCTACTGGAAATGTAACTTTAATTAGACATCCAATGGCAGGAAATAGTGATTACAGCATAAATGTTGGAAATGACTTAGCTGTCAATACTGCTGTAATACAAATGCAAGCTAGTTTGGATGAACTTGTAAATGCACCAAGGTTAGTATTAAGAAGTCTAAAACAAAAGTTGCCAGCAGAACCAGCAGGTTATTTATTAGTTCACTGTGGAGGCAGAAAAATAGCTATAGGTGATAGAATAGATGAGGTCGCAAAACTTGTAAAAGAAGAAGCTGGAGACGTACCATTTATTATGCCATTTACTTTTGGCGAATACGGTAGAGCAGAGCATGAAGCAAATAATATGGGCGGATTAATGCTTTCTGAAACAGCTTTTTGTAAATAAATGTTACAGTTTATTAATTGCTATATAAAACCTAATATATATTCTTCCGCACATATATTAGTTTTTAATAAATAAATTAAAAAAGGAGAAAGAGTATGGAAATTGAAAAGTTTGTATTAAATGAAACTTCATATTTTGGAGAAGGAGCTAGAAAAGTCCTTCCAGAAGAAATTAAAAAGAGAGGATTTAAAAAAGTATTAGTAGTAACTGATGAATCTTTATATAAAGCAGGTGTTAGCACAAAAATAACAGATTTATTAGAAGCAAATAAAATAAATTATGTATTATTTCACGATGTAAAACCAAATCCACCAATTAAAAATGTATTAGACGGTGTAGAAATGTGCAAAAGTGAAAAATGTGATTTAATAGTTGCAGTAGGTGGAGGCTCAAGTATAGATACAGCAAAGGGAATAAGCATAATAATAGCTAACCCAGATAGAAGTGATGTTGTATCATTAAATGGTGCTTCAAATACAAAAAATAAAGGATTACCAATTATAGCACTTCCAACAACAGCTGGAACAGCAGCAGAAGTTACAATAAATTATGTTATAACAGACCCTGAAAAAGAAATAAAAATGGTTTGTGTAGATGAGCATGATATTCCAATTATAGCAATAGTTGATACAGAGCTTATGGCATCAATGCCAAAATCAGTTGCTTCATCAACAGGAATGGATGCATTAACACATGCAATTGAAGGATATATAACAAAATCAAGAAATATAATGTCTCAAATGTTTTCAATGAAAGCTATACAATTAATATATGATAACTTAGCAAAAGCAGTAAATGAAAAAGACCAAGATGCAATAAACAAAGTTGGATTAGGACAATATATAGCAGGTATGGCATTCTCAAACGTTGGACTAGGAATAGTTCACTCAATGGCTCACCAATTAGGAGCTGTTTATGATACACCACACGGATTAGCAAATGCTATATTACTTCCAACAGTTATGGAATTCAATGGTGAAGTAAGCTATGAAGAATTTAGAAAAATATTAACAGAAGCTATGCATATAGATGCAACAGAATTTACAAAAGAAGAAGTTATAAAAACATTCTGTGAATGCATTAGAAACTTATCAAATGATGTGGGAATTACTCAAACAGTAAAAGATGTAGGTGCCAAGAAAGAAGATTTCGAAATGCTTGCAGACAAAGCAATGGTTGACCCATGTAAACCAGGCAATCCAAGAGATGTAACAAAAGAAGACTTTATAATGCTTTACAATAAAGCTTGGTAAAATATATTTTAGAATAAAAGTAAAAAGGACATAGGTTATTAAAATCTATGTCCTTTAAATTGCAAATTAAATTTTCAAGAGTTTAATGTCAATGGGGACGCTCCTTTTTGTCAATGGGGACGCTCCTTTTTGACAAAATTGACATAATTCAAAAAACGCTGTATAATATATATGTACGGCGTTTTTTACGCATTTTGAACATTGAAAAAAAGAATATGGAGGTTATCATCAAATGAGTAGAAAGAATGAGATGGGGTTTCGAAATGACCTAATTAAGGAGTATACTCCGGAACAGGTGCAGGAACTGATTAGGCAAAAGTCAGTACTTGACAATATGGATGCTGAGACGGCATATGCAAGGATTATGCTTTTGCTTACACAATTTTCGTTGTATGCCCAGCAATTTCGAGAATTCACAGAGAAGAGCTGGTTACAGTTTGTCGAAGAACTGGCTCGCGTACGTGAAAAGTTGAATGACGGGTTTTCTTGTTATTCAATGGTCGAGAAAATAGGAACTGCAGGGGCAAAAAAACTCTTTTATTGGATTGAAAATAGGGCAATCTTTGGCGTGTTAGCCTATAATATTGCTAAATACATTTCGGAAGCAGGCCCAGCACAAGAATTTACCCTCAAAGTCATGAAAAATCTTACTTTTATTGATTCATGGATAGTAAATGATTTGAGGGAAGGAGAAAGAAGCTATGCTATTCGGAACTTCTTCGGAAAGGCAATGGAGATATTTGATAATAGAGAGTTTGTTACTTTTCTGATGGAGTACTATGACATCAATGATCATGCGAATAGCAAAGCAAAGGATTTTGTAACCACATATGCATACTTTTATATTTCTATTGAAAAAATCAGTAGAAATAATCCCGAAAAGATTGCTACGCTTGTAAGAATGGAACAGACAAAAGTTGATAGCTCGACTGATGAAAAGAAATGTGTCCAAGCTGTGAGCACTCCTGAACAAACTTCTATAATTCAAATTGAAAGTACTCCTAATTTGACTGCTCCAAAGTTGAAAATTGAGGAGTTGCTCAAGAATCTTAGAGCTAGCATGTATGATAAGCAAAATGCTGAGCTGAAGGTTGCCAGAGAAGAGGAAAAATGTGCTTCAGCACAAGATGTGGTAAGGCAACTTGAGGTGCAACTTAAGGAAGTAAGCCGTGCTTTGAAGGATGCAAGACTCGAAGCCTCGGATATGCAAGTTAAACTGCAAGAAGCAAATAAACATGCAGAACAAGCTACTAAGAGATATCTTGAATGCAAGAAACTGTTTGGTGAAGAATATAGGAGAATGTTTGAGGAATAATAATTAACCTTCTATTTAACCACAAGAGCTCAGGCAATTGCCTGAGCTTTTGTGGTTTTAGAAAAAACAATAAGATTTTACTTTGGGGACGGACCAAAACGAAAAATATTTTACAAAAAGGACCTTCCCAAAAGTAAAAAATTAAAATTCACAATTGTTTGGTGTTCTAGGATAAGGTATAACATCACGAATATTTTCCATACCAGTAATGTACATAAGTAATCTTTCAAATCCTAAACCAAATCCAGAATGTATTTCTGTACCATATTTACGAAGTTCTAAGTACCAGTAAAGTGGTTCTGTTGCAATTCCCATTTCTTTCATTCTTTTAACTAGTTTATCATAGTCTTCCTCTCTTTGAGAGCCACCCATAATTTCACCTGCAACAGGAACTTCTAGGTCAACTGCTGCAACAGTCTTTCCGTCAGGGTTTAGTTTCATATAGTAAGATTTTATATCTTTTGGCCAGTTTTTTACAAATACTGGACCATTAAAATATTCTGTAATATATTTTTCATGTTCTTTTGCTAAATCTCCGCCATATTCAGGCTCAAATTCCCATTTTCTATCAGCTTTTTTTAGTAAATCTATGGCATCTTTATGGTCTAACCTTACAAATTCTGAATCTAATAGTTTGTTTAATTTTTCAATCAATCCCTTAGATATAAATTTATCACAAAATTCCATTTCTTCTGGACATCTTTCTAAAACAGCTCTTACAATGTATTTTAAGAAGTCTTCTTCAATATCCATAAGACCATCTAAATCACAGAATGAAATTTCAGGCTCAATCATCCAAAATTCATTTGCATGTGTTTTTGTGTTAGAATTTTCAGAACGTAGGGTAGGGCCAAATGTGTATATTTTGCCAAAAGCTTGAGCAAATGTTTCACCATGTAATTGACCAGAACCTGTTATATATGCTTCTTTACCAAATAAATCTTCTGAAAAATCAGTTTTTCCATCTTTTTGTGGAAGAGGTTTGTTTAAATCTAAAGTTGTTAATTTAAACATTTCAGCAGAACCTTCACAGTCTGCACAAGTAATAATAGGAGTGTTTACATACACATATCCATTCTTTTGAAAATACTCATGTATTGCAAATGCTGCAACACTTCTAATTCTAAAAACTGCGCTAAAAGTATTTGTTCTAGGACGTAAATGTGCCTGAGTTCTTAAAAATTCAAAAGATGTATTTTTCTTTTGAATAGGGTAAGATGTGTCTGCTAAGCTAAATATTTCTATTTTATCTGCATGAATTTCAAATGGTTGTTTAGCATTTTCTGTTTCAACTACTTTACCATTTACAATAATGCATGAACTTATTGTTAATTTATTTACTTTATCAAAATTATCTAAATTAGTATCAAAAACTATTTGAACATTTTTGAAGAATGAGCCATCATTTAATTCTATAAATCCAAAGTTTTTAGATGTACGTACAGTTCTAACCCAGCCAGAAACTTGTACATTATTATTTATATAATCACCAGTCTTTCTATATAAATCTTTTACGGATGTACTTTTCATAATCAATCTCCTTTCTAGTATGATAAATTCGTACCTAATAAATTTAATAGTAACTTTTGAATATTTAAAATAAACCTAAGAGGCTTAATTACTTAAATTATGGACTTATTATACACTAATATACATAATAATACAATACTGTAAAAAAATTTTTTATTCGATAAAATTAGAAAAATAGGCTTACTGTAAAATATTTTACAATAAAGCCCATTTTTAAATTATAATTATTGTGCAGTGTTAGTTGGAGAAGTAGTTGTTAATCCGCCGTTAACATTAGATGTTGTATTTCCAACGTTTATAACATTGCTATCACCGGCTTGAGAATTTATATTATTAGTATCCACATTGTTACTCATTTCAGAATCAGGTAGAGAAACTTCATTATCAACTCCATTTACAATATTAGCGTTTGGAGTTTGTGGTATATCTGTTGATGTTTGATTTTGTTCAGCAGTAGTTGAGCAAATATATGAAACTACTTCATTATGAATTTCATCTGGTATTACAGTGTCGGCATTAGATAGTATAAATTCTATAAATATATCGTCCTCAGGAATTAGTACAAAATAACATCTTTCTATTGAGTCTGTATATACTAAATCAAAATATGAGTAGTAAATACCATTATCATAAACAAAAGAACTACTTCCAAGTTCAAGTGTTGTTGTTGAAGCATCTATTTGAGAAGAGAACAAGTTATATAGGTAAGTGAAGAAACTAGATCTTCCTTGAGTTTGATTTATATCAAATCCTACACTTGCTAAGTTTTCAATAGATTGTATATATGAAAGAGTATAATTATCATATACTAATTTTCTATCAATATCTTCTGTCCATACTGAAGAGTCATATTCAAAATAGTAGTCACCATAAAAATTATATACATCATATGTAGGCGTTGAGTTATCTTCATTATAAACAGTATTAGTGTTTAATTGGTTTTGTGGTGTAGGATTTCCTCCTAAAACATCATTAAAGAGGTTTGATAATGTAGATGAAATCATAGTAATTAATGCAACAGAAGATATAACACCACTTAACAAAATTCCTAAAATAACAAGAGGTACTGATGTTCCACCTTTTTGTCTAGCTAAATCTAGCAATTGTGCTGGACTTTGGGCTTCGTTTTTATATTTTTCTAATTTCTTATTTACATTGCTTTTATATAATGGATAAAATGCAAAAGCATAAATTATATTAATAATTATAGGTAATATAAATGTTAGTAGAATAGGCACTATAAAACTTGAAGTTGAACCACTAAGAGTATTAGTTGGTATGCTAGTCAAGCTTGAAGATATAGCATACATACCTATAATAGGAATAATACATGAAATTAGTAAAAATATAAATCCAAATAGGTATATTTTTCTATATAAGTAGTATAGTCCACCAAAGAAAAATGCTGGTATACTAAACTTTCTACGATTTGCCTTTTCATAAAGTTTGCCCATCCAAGTATTTTTAAATTCTTCATCATTGCTACTACCATAAGAATTTACGTTTTGTTGACCGCTATTTGGAATTGCTGTTTCATTATCAAATTGATTATTGTTAAATTCTTGAGGTTGAGTACCAAATTGGTTATTGTTAAGCTCTTGAGGCTGAGCATCAAATTGGTTATTGTTAAATTCTTGAGGTTGAGTATCAAATTGGTTATTGTTGAATTCTTGTGGTTGAGTACCAAATTGGTTATTGTTAAGCTCTTGAGGCTGAGCATCAAATTGATCATTATTAAAATCCTGTGGTTGCTGAAAATTTGATTGATTTATGTTAGGATTTAGTATAGGATTTACTGGTGCAACATTATTTTCAGAAGGAGCTTCAAAATTATTTTCATCATTGATATCATTTAAGTTAGAATTGTCTACATTATTATCAAGTTGATTAATTATAGTATTATCAGGCTCATTTTCTGATACAGTAGGTTGATTATCAGGTTGAACATTATTCATATAACCTTGGTTATAAATATCATTATTAAAATCCATGTTAGAATTGCTATCGTCAAAATAAGGAGAGTTATTTAAATCACTATTTTGAAAATAAGGATTATAATATGGGTTTTCTTCTATGCTTTGATCATATGGATTTGTATTATTTAATTGAGTGTCGTTTATATTATTTGAATTTTCAACTTGATTGTTTTGTGGATTGCTTACGTTTTGAGATTGAGTGCTCAAATCATAAGGATTAATATTTGTATCAGGATTATTCATGCTTACGTTATTAAGATTTTGATTTTCTAAATTGTTCTTTTCGTCCATTATTTTTCTCCCTTCGTTAAAATTACCATAATTATAAAATAAAAAATAAAATTATACAATAAATATTGGAAAATTAAACAAAAATATTTTAAAATAAAGATCTATAAATACTAAAGAAAAAGAGGAGAGTTATCTCCTCTAAAAATGCTCATAATATACAGTTTATGAAATTTCAATTAATTTTTCAACTATTTGCACAGCATTTGATGCAGCACCTTTTCTAATGTTATCTGCAACACACCAAAAGTTTAATCCTTTTGAAATACTAAAATCTCGTCTAATTCTTCCAACTAAAACTTTGTCTTGACCAGTAGCATCAGTTGCTAATGGATATTTTTGCGATTTAATATTATCAATTAGTACTATGCCTTTTGAATGAGCTAGTAAGTCTTTAACTTCATCTAAATTAAAATCATTTTCAAATTCTACATTTATGCTTTCACTATGAGAATTAATAACAGGGACTCTTACAGTGGTAGCAGTTATAGCTAGGTTTGGCTTACCTAAAATTTTGCGAGTTTCATTTATCATTTTCATTTCTTCTTTAGTGTATCCATTATCCAAAAATACATCAATATGAGGAAGACAATTGTTGAAAATAGGATATGGGAATTTTTTTAACTCATAATTGCTTGTTTCGGCAATATTTACATCCTTACTTTCTTTAAAATTTTTGATGCCATTTTCTAAATCATAAATGCCATCTCTGCCAGCACCTGAAACAGCTTGATATGTAGAATAAACAATTCTTTTTATCTTGCATTTGTCATCTAAAGGTTTCAATGCAACTACTGCTTGAATTGTAGAACAATTAGGGTTAGCTATAATTCCGTGATTATTTTTGATTTCTTCAGGATTAACTTCAGGAACAACTAATGGAACTTGAGAGTCCATACGAAAAGCACTACTATTGTCTACAACAATGCAACCTTTTGAAACGGCTATAGGAGCGTATTTTTTTGAGGTTGAAGCTCCAGCTGAAAATATAGCAAAATCAAAACCTTCATCAAAAGAATGCTCATTTAATTCTTTTACAACATATTCCTTTCTTAGAAAACTAATTTTGGTTCCGGCTGATTTTTTAGAAGCAAAAAATGCAAATTCAGAAATTGGCAATTTCTTTTCTTCTAAAACTTTTAAAGCTGTCCTTCCAACAACTCCAGTAGCACCGACTACTGCTAATTTAAAATCTTTCATAAATAACCTCTCTTTCATAAACTACATATTTTTAAAAATTGCTGTTAGTGGCAAAATGTAAAATAAGCGTAAGTTAAAAGTTAATACTAAAGTTCATATAACTATAATATGCAGTTTATTTTGGAGTATTGATAAATTATATAATTATATAAAATATTCGTATTTATTATATAATAAGATTTAAATAATTTGAATGAATTATAGCTAAAAAATAATATATTTATTATACATATGAAGGTGAAATGTCGAATCTTGTAGAAAAATGTCAACGAAAAAATATAAAAAATGTAGAAAAAGTATTGACATATAATGGAAAACATAATATACTTATTTCATACTTAAAAATCAATTGATTTTATTCAATAATATTTA
>CAMMLF010000041.1 GCA_946497585.1 uncultured Clostridium sp. | reverse complement strand
CTAAGTTCTGCAATATAACACTAAATGAAATTCCTCTACTTCTACTTGTAGATATCTTTTTATCAAAATCTGGTACTTGACCTATGTTTGCAAACTCATCAAGTATGAAAAATGTTTGAATTGGTAATTTACCACCATTTTTGTCTGCAAAATCATATAACTGTTGTATCATTTGTGAAAAGAATATTGTAAGTAAAAAGTCATATGCACTATGTGTATCTGATGATACAACATATAAAGCTGTTTTCTTAGTTGCTATGTCAACAAAATCTATTGTATTTGTTGAAGTTACATCTGCTATTTCCTTTGAGTCAAATTTACCAAGTTTTGATTGCAATGTACTTAAAATGGAGCTATATGTTTTTTCTGATGCTATTTCAACAGATTTGTAGTTCATTCTTGCTGGATGGTCATAAGGTAACTGGCTCATAAGTTCTGTAAGTAAGTTGCTTCCACCATTATTATTTGCAGCTCTAACTAGTTCTGCACAGCTTGCTAAGTTTTGTTCTTCTGGTGGTCTTGTAGCTATAATATAATAAATAAGAGCTTTAAGCAAAATTTCAGCCATATTGTCCCAATACGGGTCTGTTGCCGTTCCTTCTGCCTTCTGTCCTTTTACTATTGTATTTGCTATAACGTCTACATCTATTTCATTTTGAATGTGTTGTAAAGGGTTGTAACTATCACTACTTGTTGGATTAACTAAATTTAATATTTTTATTTCATATCCATTTTTCTGTAAAAATCCAGCTGTTGTATCATATATTTCACCTTTAGGATCTGTAAATACATATGAACCTAACATTTGATGTGCATTTGGAATAGTGTAACTTGAAGATTTACCAGAACCAGAACCACCGACGATTAGTACGTTTATATTTCCTAATTTATTTAGTGGTAAATAATGATTTTGAGCTAAAAGTAAACCAGAGTTTCTACTTAAAACCCTATACTGCTCTCCTCCTTGGCACCAATCGCTTGATCCATGTTCTATATTTTGATATTTTGTCTTTTTTCTATTTTTAAACGCTCCTATACCCACTGCCAAAGCAACAATTAATGTATACCACAAAGTTGAGCTACCAAACGCTCCAATTGCCTCACTTGTGAATACTTTACCAATTGATGAGAATGATACTATATTTTCAACTAAAGCTTCGATAAAAAGAGCTATATCGAATAATCCATCAACATAGCTCTGGCTAATGCTTAAAGCAATAGGCGCAACTAAAAAAATTTCGCCTATTGCCCATAATACTAACGCAAATATTATATATTTTAAATTTTTTTTCATAAACTCACTAAATGAACTTCCCATAATCTACCTTCTCATTGGTTATGATTTTTTATACCTTTTCTTAATAAAAACCTTAGAAATTATTTTTCTATAGAATCGCTATTTGGTCTAATTGCTTCATTAGGTGTATATAAGTTTTTATTGTTTTGCTCAACTGCTTCTTTATTTACTGGTTTAGACAATTTTTCTTTTACATTTAGACCTAAGAAGTAGTCTGTCATTCTTTTCTTCATATTGTCTTTTATTTGTTCTTGTTTATCTTGAGATAAAATATTTAGTTCAAAATCTCTAACATCTATTTCAAGTCCACTTAAATTTACTAATTCTTCTGGACTTTCTTTAACATCTGCCTTTCCTTGGACTGCACTGCCAACCTTCTCTGTAGCCCTTTCAGGTACAAAATATAATGCTGAAGCTCTTACTGTTGGTCTCTCATTATTTGTTCCTTCCACTAAATAATCCTCCTTTATTTTATTTCAAAAGTGAAATAAGATTTGTATGGTTGTAATTTACATTTTCCTTTAACTTCATTTGTTTGACTATCTATGTATAATTTGGGCTTAACCTCTTCTGTTGTTTCAGGGTCGATAATTGTAAACGCTCTTTGTAAGTTTGGCGTATAATTAAAGTCTTTCATTTCCATTGGGGTTTCTGAATAAACAGTGTCAAATTTAACTGGAATAGGTCTTTTAGATATTTTTAATTTGTTATCTTTAAGTAATCCCATATTGACAACTACTTTTTCTTGTCCAAAAGATAATATTACTAAGTCTTCTCCTTCTGGCTCTGGATAATCAACATAAAAGGTTTTCTTTTTCATATTGCCATTCATTTCTTCAGAGTACACTAATCTTTCAACAGTATATTTTGGATACTGCTTTTGTAATTCCTTGGCTGTTCTGTTAATTCTATATATAACTGTATTTACCCCTTGTGGATCAGTTATACTAAAACTTTTACCTTGAAATTCATCAGTCATTTTAGCACCTCTTTTCCCTATTTCTCATTAGTTCAACACTTATATTATACAACATTTAAAATAATATGTCAACTAAAATGTATAACATACATATTTCAAGTTTTTAAGATATTTTTTCATCTATTTCTTTTAATTCCTTATAAACTTTTAACTGTTTTTCAGTTAAATTTTTAGGCACTACTATTTTAGTTATAATATAAAAGTTACCTCTGTTTCCTCTACCAAATTTGTACCCTTTATCTTTTATTATAAATCTTTCTCCGCTCTCTGTTCCTTTTGGAATTACAAGGGTAATTTCTCCATCTATTGCTTCTATATTTAGCTTAGTTCCTAGTGCTGCTTGCCATGGAGTTATTGATATTTCTCTATAAATGTCTGCTCCAACTAACTTAAAGTCTTTCGTATCAGTAATTTTTACTTTAACTAGCAAATCTCCTCTATCGCCATTATTTTTACCCGGCTTTCCTTGACCAATAAATCTAATTTTATCTCCAGCTTGAATGCCTGCTGGAATGTTTAAGTTAAATGTTTTCGTTTTTCCGTCTACTGCTAATAATTTTAATTTTTTGGATGTTCCATAAAATGCTTCTAAAACACTTACTTCTACTTCTGTTTCAATATTTTCGCCATTTATAGATTCTTTGGATTTTTTTGCAGTTTGAGCCTTTGGGGTAGTCATTCCAAATAATATATCAATTATTTTTTCTTTAAAAGATTTTTTTACTTCTCTATCTTTGTTTTGTAGTCTCTTTTTTCTTTCTGTGTATATAAACCAATTTCTATCATATCTTTTTCTTGACTTAGGATCTGATAAAATTTTATATGCCTCATTTATTTCTTTGAATTTTTCCTCTGATGAATTATCTCCAACGTGCATATCTGGATGGTACTTTTTCGCGTGCTCCCTATATGCTAATTTTATTTCATCAATCGTTACTTTATTCGAACTAAGTCCTAGTATATTATAGTAATCCTTAAAACTCATTTAACATCCTCCACTCTGTTAAATATGCATAAACATATTTTATTAAAAGTAGCAAATGCCATTTTATTTAATTTTCGCATTGTACTTAATGCATTTTAAAATAAATGGCATTTTTATTATATCATATATATTTTCAAATTTCATTAGTTTTAAGGAAATTTTATATTAATATTTTTTGATTTACTTTGTACTAACTAGTTATTCATCAACAAATAATTCCTCGTTTTTATGCTTTCTTCAATAATAACTTTTCCTTTATCTATATTTATCTTTAAAGTGTCATCTATGTTTTTTATAATAGCTTTATCTAGGCTTTCAAATGCTAGTTTTCTTAATTCTTTTGCACTTTCGTAGCTTCTTGTTTCATCAGTCTTGTCTGCAACGAAAAGTATTTTTTGAAGTAAAGTCATATTTTCTTTTCCAGTTGTATGGCAGGCTATTGCTGTGCACATTTCATCGTCAAAATCATATTTTTTCTTTGCCATATCCCCTGCTATTTTTCCGTGCAATATTTGTGGCATAACTTTTTCTGTTTCCGTAATTTTTATTTTATTTTTCTTAACATAATCAAGCATTTCTTCATCTGTCAGTTCTTTTGCCATGTCATGCACTAAGCCTACTAATTTTGCTCTTTTTACATCTCCACCATATTGTATTCCAAGTTTTTCACACATCTCCATTACTCCGATGCTGTGTGCATACCTTTTTTCAGTTAATTTTTCTTTAATTTCTTCTTTTAATAATTCAAAATCTTCTACCATACCTTCTCCCTCTATTCCAATGCTAACTTAATCAACTGATCTAATAATTCCGAATATTCCAACCCTTCATGTTCCCACAATTTAGGATACATACTAATTGATGTAAATCCCGGCATTGTATTTATTTCATTCAAATATACTTTGTTTGTGTCTTTTTCTACAAAGAAGTCAACTCTAGCGAGTCCGCTTCCATCAACAGCTTTAAATGCCTTAACAGCGAGTCTTTTTATTTCTTCTATTGTTTCTTCTGGTATAGATGCTGGTATTACTGTTTTTGACTCACTATTATTGTATTTTGCATCATAAGTATAAAAATCTTCTGCAGATAATATTTCACCAACAGTAGATGCTAGCACTTTATCATTTCCTAATACAGCACATTCAACTTCTTTGCCTACAATTGCTTCTTCTATTAAAACTTTTTTATCATATTGGCTTGCAGTTTGTATTGCTTTTATAAGTTCAGCCCCATTATTTGCTTTTGTTACTCCAACAGACGAGCCTGAATTTGATGGCTTTACAAACACAGGAAAGCTAAGTTTTTTCTCTACCACATCTATTATTTCATCATTTTGAAGTTCTATCTCTTCTAAATCATCATCCACATATGTATTTTCATTTTTTATATACACAAATTTAGCCATATTTATTTGGGCATTTTTAAGTATATATTTTGTATATACTTTATCCATACAAACGCTTGATGCTAATACTTTACAACCAACATAAGGTACTCCTAAAAGTTCTAACATTCCTTGTATTGTTCCATCTTCTCCATAAAGACCATGCAATACTGGAAACACAACATCTACTTTTTGTAATTCTTCTACTATGTTTTTTATCCTCTTTCCATTACTTAACCATTCGCCATTTTTAGCAATTTCAATTTTATGTATTTCATATTTTCCTATGTTCAAATTATCTATAACATTTTTTGCAGAAACAACAGAAACATCATGTTCTGTTGACATTCCGCCGTAAACAACAGCTATTTTGATCATATATATACCTTTCCAAGCCACAAAATAATCGTTTGTGTGACTCTCTCAATTTTTTATCAAAGAATCATCATTTTAATCTATTTTGATTAAATCTCCTCACAAAGTGCGGTTGCAATTTCAAAAAATTTCATTCCATTTGATGCTTTAAGTAAAATTGCATCATTCTTTGTTTGTATTTCTTTTAATTTTTCTATTGCTTCTTCATTATCTTTGCATTCTATAATTTGCTTAGCTTTAGATTTTTCCGCAATATATTTCGCTTCTTTTCCAATTGTTATTAAAATATCTATGCTTTCGTCAACTTCTTCTCCAACTTTTTCGTGTAGCTCTTTTGAATAATCTCCTAGCTCAAGCATATCTCCTAAAACTGCTATTTTTCTTTTATTTTTTATTTCTTTTAAATATGTAATTGCCGCCTTCATAGAGTCATAATTTGCATTATATGTGTCATTTATTACGGTAGCTCCAGCTTTACTCGTTAAAATTTCCATTCTTTTTTTAGTTAGTTCTAAGTTTGCAATTCCGCTTATTATTTTTTTAGTTGGAACGTTTAAGAACTCTCCTACTGCAATTGCACAAAGGCTATTTAGTATAAAATGCTCTCCACCTACTGGTACAGTAACTTTTTTGTTGTTTATGCTTTCTCTTTCGTCCATATTTATATCTTGTTTTAATGCCATATTTGCATCTTGTTTTGAGTCAGAAATGCTCTCATTTTTTTCACATACAACCTTAAATTCACTTTTATCTTCAAAACATTTAATATCTGTTGCCATGTATTTGCTTTTATTTTTTATTCCATAAGTAATGATATTGTATTTATCTTTGTTTTCATTCGCCCATTTATATAACAAATCATTGTCGTTATTTATAACTACTGTATTTCCTTGCAAGCCTTCTAATATTTCTAACTTAGCTTTTAAAATATTCTCTCTTGAACCCAAATTTCCTATATGTGCAGTTCCTATATTTGTTATAACTGCAACCGTTGGCTTAGCTATATTTGTTAATTTTCTTATTTCTCCAAAATGGTTCATTCCCATTTCAACAACCATTGCTTCTTCATCTGTTAACCCAAGTATTGTAAGAGGAAGACCTATTTCATTGTTGTAGTTCCCTTTTGTTTTTAAAGTATTATATTTTTGAGATACAACACTTGCAATTAAATCTTTTGTACTTGTTTTGCCTACACTGCCTGTAACTGCTACTACAGGTATATTATACTGCATTCTCTTGTATGTTGCTATTTCTTGCAATGCTTTTAGAGTATTTAGGACTTGTATAATTGTTACGTTACTTTTCTTAATTTCATCATTCTCCTCTGCTGTAATATCTTTACTAACAATGCATACTTTTGCTCCATTATCTATTGCATCCAAGCAGAAGTCATTTCCATCAAATTTTTCTCCTTTTAGTGCGACATATACATCCCCTTCTTTGACTTCTCTTGAATCTCTAACAAAGTGATTACAAGGTATTTTTTCATCTCCGCATAAAATTTTTCCATTTGTTATTTTTACTATATCTTTAACTTTCATTTTTGTCTCATTTCTTTTTAAGGTCTATATCTAGTTTAAAAAGAATTGTGCTTTTGGCTAGGCGAACAAGCAAGAAAACCGGAGGTGTGCTTTTAGGCACATTGAGGATTTTCGTAGCGTAGTTCAACGACGCCAAAACGCAATTATTTTTAAACTTTACATCCTTAAAATAATTTTACCAACCTAATAAATTATTATTAAATTTGCGTTAATTATATGACAATAAGATGAAATTTACAAGTAGGAATTTTTCACTAATAAACTATGTCAAACAGGAGCGTCCCTACTGACATTAATAAACTATGTCAAACAGGAGCGTCCCTACTGACACACTACTCCGTCAATGTTCCCTCTGGTGTATTTATTATCATCAAAATATCTTCTTCTTCGCCTGTTTCAGCATTTATATATACGATAAAATCATTTTCCGCAGTATTTCCTTTAAATTCATAGCAAAGTACCTCAGTGCCCCACTCTGTTGGTATAACTGCCAAGCCTGATGAACTAACATTCAAATTTTGGTTAACTTTACTTCTAGCCTCTTCTAAAGTAATTTTTGCATCTGATAGTTCTCTAGTATCTCTATGGCAATTCAAATATCCTGTAGACTCAATTCCTAATATTTCACCATTATCCAAAGCAATTTTTACTTTTACCAAATCTGGATACATAGTAATTCCATCTTGTTCATACGCATAGTTCACAGTTAATACTCCAGCATTGTTCATATAATATGTTGCTTTCATATTTTTAAATTCTTTGCTTTCAAGAAATTCTTTACCTTTTGTCACAGCATCTTCACTTGATACAGATTCATTTATTATATCTCTGTTTGAATTCATAAACACAACATGTCCGCCTTTTATTGATACAGCTATTGTAAATGTTTCTTCTTCTCCTACTTTTGCTGTGAAACTATAACATTCAATATTCCCATTTTGACTTTGACCATTTGAGGTAATTTCAGCGACTCTATCGCCACCGATAAATTCCTTTGCTATTTCCATTGCTTTTGCTTCATCTATTTCATCTCCTGTAAGTCCAACTCTTTCAGGATTTGTCATATGGTTTGAAAAAGCTCCATCATAAATTAAACCTGCATATTCGTGTAAATCTTCTACCATACTTCCAAAGCTACTTTGAGATAAATTACTTGCTTCTTGAGTTAAAGCTTCACCTCCTGCTTTTTCTAACTCTCCCCATTTAATATTACCGGAATATAAATCTATTTCTAATTGATTTAATGTGTCTTTTAGCGAGCCACAGTATTGATGCAAACTTGTTAAATTATCTAAATCTTCTTGGCTTAAGTCTTCTCCTCCAATTGTTTTATTTGCCAATGTATAACTATAATCTGAAACTTGATTTAAAAACTTTTGTGCTGTTTCTAATTCTTGAGTTCCTATTGGAAGTCTTGCTAAATAACTTTCTGCCAAACCAGAATTTCTCCAAATATTTGTTAAAGTTTCTGCACCATGTTTACTGCTATTTGTAATTGTTGATTTTGCCAGCAATACCTCTGTTTGATTAACATATTCGACCAATTGATAAAATGCGTTATTGTAACTGTTTTCTGCCAATTGTCTATACTCTAATTGCTTTTTAAAAATAACAACTCCAAGCACAATTATAATTGCAACTAAAGTTACAACCAAAGTAAGCATTTTTCTGTCTCTTAACCTATCTTTAAAATCATAAATTTTATCTTTAACTTTACTCATACAATACCTCACATATTGTTAAAATTCATAGCAATTTAAATTTATTATAGAGTTGCAATATATAATGCAACCTGTATTAAAAAAATGTGACTATGAATTATAACTTTTTATTGTATTTTTTCCAAAATATTATAAAATATTCAATTGATTTATTTCATATATTGTGATATAAAGATTTTGTGAAAATTTATTTTTTATTACTAAATTTGAAAGGAGTCGTTCGTATAAATATTATACGAAAATTTCATATGAAAATTTTAATTTTTTATGCATCTTATGGTGGTGGTCATTTATCTGCTGCCAAATCTATAAAGCAATATTTAGACGAAAATTACAAAAACGTTAAAACTAAAATGATTGATTGTGTAGAATATATAAATAAAGGGTTAAATACAATTACAACCCTTGCTTATAAAGAAATGGCAAAGAAAGCGCCTTGGGCTTGGGGTGAAATATATGACCATTCTCAAAAAGGTGCAATGTCACATATAAGTAGTGGTGCAAATAAATTTATGTCTATTAAGTTAAACAAATTATTTGAAGAATTTAAACCAGACATTGTTATTTCCACCCATCCTTTTGCAAGTCAAATGACTGCTTATTTAAAAGAAAAAGGTAAAACAAATTGTGTTTTAGCTAGTGTTATGACAGATTTTGCATCACATGACCAATGGCTAGTTGGTAGTAAATATATAGACCATATTTTTGTTTCTCACGAAGGTATGAAAAAAGATATAATTGCCAAGGGCATTCCTGCTAGCAAAATTCATGCAACTGGCATTCCTCTTTCTAATAGATTTTTAGAGCATTTTAATAGAAAAGAAATCAAGGCTTCATTTGACCTAGATTACAATAAAAAAACTATTCTATTCTTTGGTGGTGGTGAATTTGGGCTTGGCAAAGAAAAAACTTTAAAAATTTTAAAAGCATTTATAGACAATATTCACGACGAGTACCAAATAATTACCATTTCAGGAAAAAATAAAAAAATGCAAGCTAAGTTTGAAGAATTAGTTGGAAATAATCCAAATGTACAAGTTTATGGATATACAAACGAAGTTCCTGAACTTATGAGCATTTCTGATTTAGTTGTTACTAAACCAGGTGGTTTAACTATAACAGAATCTTTGGCTTCTGGTCTACCTATAGTAGTTATTAACCCAATACCAGGCCAAGAAGTTGAAAATGCTGAATTTTTAGAGAAAAAAGGTGTTGCCGTTTGGATAAGGAAAACTGAAAATCCAAACGAAGCAGTTAAAGAACTTTTAGAAAACCCTGAGCAAATAAAGCATATGAAAATACGCTCTAAATTAATGGCAAAAAAGAATTCTACAAGGGATATTTGTAGAATTATAATGAATGACAAAACTTAAAATAAATACAGTTCAGTAAATTTTATTTAACTAAAAAAGTTTCAATATACATTCTTCCACATTTCACTGCGCGGGTCGCTTTTCGCTCCAGCTTGCCCGCTCCACTTCGCAGATAACCCGTATTGCAAGTTGCAAATGCTGTGACTGCTCTCGTTCGCTGAAATGTTCCAGAACATATATTGAAACTTTTATATTAGATTATATATTTTTGCTGAACTGTATTTATTTTAATTTTATAAATCCACTCTTCCTTCAAGAGCTCTTCCTAAAGTAAATTCATCTGTATACTCAATATCTCCTCCAACCGGAATACCATGAGCAATCCTTGTAACCCTTATTCCCATTGGCTTGATAAGTTTTGCAATATACATTGAAGTTGCTTCTCCTTCAACTCTAGGGTTTGTAGCCAAAATTACTTCTTTTACTGTTCCATCCATAAGTCTTGCTAACAATTCTTTAATTTTGATATCGTCAGGGCCTATTCCATCCATTGGAGAAATAGAGCCATGAAGTACATGATAAATACCTTTGAATTCGTGCGTTTTTTCCATAGCTACTACATCTTTAACATCTTCAACAACACAAATTTTACTTTGGTCACGTTTTGGGTCTGAACATATTGGGCATGGGTCAGTATCAGATATATTAAAGCATTTTGAACAAAACTTCAAATTTTTCTTTGCGTCCTGTATGCTTTGTATAAATTTATTTGTTTCTTCATCACTTGAATTTAAAATATAAAATGCAAGTCTTACTGCTGATTTTTCGCCTATGCTAGGTAGTTTTTGAAATGCTTCTATTAGTTTTTCTATTGATGGTGAATAATATGATGCCATACTATTTTAACCCCGGAATATTATATTTGCCAAGTTCTTTAGCTTGAGCATCATCAACTTTTTTAAGTGCATCATTAACACAAGTTAAAATTAAATCTTGTAGCATTTCAACATCATCTGGATCAACAACATCTTTTTGAATTTTTATTTCCATTAATTCTTTGCTACCATTTACCTTTGCATAAACAGCTCCTCCACCTGTTGTACTTTCAAATGTCTGACTTGCTAAATTTTCTTGAGATTTTTCCATCTCCTCTTGCATTTTTTTTGCTTGTTTCATGATTTGGTTCATATTAATACCACCAAATCCACCGGGAAATCCTCCTCTTGCCATTTTTACATTTCTCCTTTATATTAATTTTAGTTTTAGGTTAAACTATAACCTAATAATTATTTTTAGCTATTAAAAAAATCAATAGCCACTTAATTTTAAACAGTATTTTTCATTAGTCAATATAATTAATATTTATTCCTAAATCAAGTTTATTTCCTGTATTTTCTTCTTTTTTATTTTCTTGTTTATCTATTATTTTTATTCTCATATCTTTTCCGCATTCCATTGATACCAATCTTTTAAGTTCGTTCATATTTTCCGGTCTTTCTATTACAGCTCTACCAAAGCTGTTTAATCCGTTTGCGAACTGTATTCCAACTGTCATGTCATCTAGCATTACCGCATTTGTATTATTTAGGTTAGAAAATAGCATCGCTTTTTTTTCTTCTTTTAATTTATTTATTACGTTTGGCCAGAAATTTCCGCCTGATGCGCTTTTGGTCTCTGCTCCATTTGGCAAATTTGAATTGTTGCTTGATGAAAAATTATTTGCAGTTTTGCCCGAATTTTGAGTAGAGTTATTCACATTTTGTGCAGAACTTGTGGATACAGTATCTCTATTTTGAACCTTACCAACTGTTCCGCTTCCCATTGAGGCTGACCCCCCACTTGAATTAGGTATATTAAAATTTCCTGTAGCCAATTTTTCCTCTAAAGCCTCAACTCTTTCAGCTAAAGATATGTTTTCCTTACTGCAAAGCCTCATTATGCCTACTTGGAATATTATATTTTTCTGTGATGACCATTTAAGTTCATTTTCTAAATCAGACAAAGAATATATTATTTGAAGTAATCTATCCTTACTAACATCTTTAGTTAGTTCCTGCATTACTTTTTTATCTTCTTCTGAATAAATATTTGATACATTATTGGTTGTTTTTAATATCATAATATCTCTAATATATTTTATAATTTCCCATAAGAAGTTGGTCAAATCTTTGCCTTCAAGAATTATATTATTAGATATTTCTAAGCTACTATTTACATCATATTCTAAAATAGCCTTTGTAATTCCAGAAATATATTCAAGCTTTGGTATTCCTACCAATTCTTTAACTTTCTGCTCCGTAATATTGTTATCTTCACCCTGAGAACATCTTTCAAGAATAGATAGCGCATCCCTCATAGCACCTTCTGAAAGTTCTGCTATAAGATTTAATGCATCTTCTGAATACTGTATATTACATTCATTGCAAATTTTTTCTAAATTTTGTGTAATATCTTTATCTGAAATCTTTTTAAAATCAAACCTTTGGCATCTTGAAAGTATAGTGGCAGGTAATTTTTGAGGTTCAGTTGTTGCCAGTATGAACTTAACATGTTTTGGTGGTTCTTCAAGTGTTTTAAGTAGAGCATTAAATGCACCCGGTGAGAGCATATGAACCTCGTCAATAATATATACTCTATATTTTGCAACTGTTGGCAAAAAATTAACCTCATCTCGTATTGCTCTAATATCGTCAACACTATTGTTAGAAGCTGCATCCATTTCAACTATATCTGTAAGAGAACCATCTAGTGCTGCCTTACAAATACTACATTCATTACAAGGCTCTCCATTTTGTGGATTTAAGCAATTAACTGCTCTAGCCAAAACCTTTGCTGAAGATGTTTTACCACAACCTCTACAGCCTGTAAACAAATAAGCGTGACCAACTCTATCTGCAATTACTTGATTTTTTAAAGTAGTAGTTATATGTTCTTGCCCAACAATATCTTTAAAAGTAGTAGGTCTAAATCTTCTATATAACGCTGTATATTCCATATTATTACCCTTTCCGCCTAAGCTAAAAGGCTTTAACTTGATTTACTTAGCGTAAGCAAAATTTAATTATCCAAATTTTCCTACATAAAGTATTTGTATTTTAAATAAAGGTACAAAAACCTTTCTTCATAGAGGATACCCCCACATAAAAGAATCTACTTATTGCTGCTACCTTCCGGTCCTGACAAGATTCATAGCCTTTTATTGAGAATATCCTCTATAAAGAAACATTCTCATACCCTTATG
>CAMMLF010000040.1 GCA_946497585.1 uncultured Clostridium sp. | reverse complement strand
TTAATTTATGATATTAAAAAAGTCAAAGCCCCGGTATGTTTATTACTAAACAATTCCTCGAACTTTGACTTCGATAATTATTTTTTCTCAATTACCACTTTTCTTCTAGGTTCTTCGCCTATACTATAAGTAGTTACATATTCACTATTTTGTAATTCCGTATGAATTATTTTTCTCTCATAAGAATTCATAGGTTCCAATATTATTTTTTTACCATTTCTTTTAACCGTTTTTTCTAGTTTTCTAGCAAGCTCTTTAAGTGTTTCTTCTCTTTTTTCTTTATAATTAGCTATATCAAGTAAAACTCTAACTCTTACAAAAGTATTTTTATTACCTATACTACTTAAAATAGTTTGCATAGCATTTATTGTATCTCCCCTATATCCTATAAGGTCTGATGACTTTTCACCAAATAATTCAACATTAATTTCTTTATTTTGAATTGTAATTTTATATTCAAGATTTTTTACAGATGTTGTAAACTCCTTTAAAAATTCTTCTACATTATTTTTGCACTTAATTACATCTTCATCAGAAGGCTCTTTATATTCTTTTTCATAATATTCATGATTTTCTTTTCCTTCTTTTACTGTAAGTTCTACTCTTACAACTCTAGGTTCTAAAATACTGAAAAAGCTTCTTTTATCTTCATTTTCTAATATTTTAATATCTACATCATTTTTTCTACATTTAAGCTCTCTAAGTCCTTTTTCTATTGCTTCTGTTGATGTCTTTCCTTCCATTATAATAGTTTTACCCATTATTCTTTCACCTCTTCTTTATCTTTTATAATTTTATTTAATAAAAGTCTTTCACATAATTGTAATATGTTTTTAACTAGCCAATATAATGATAAACCAAGAGGAGCAATTAATGCAATAGCTATGGACATAATTGGCATCATATAATTCATACTATTTGTCATTTGTTGCATACTTTCAAGCTGTTCTTCCATAGTTTCTTCTTGCTTTCCGTCTGTAAGAGCATTTTTTTGTTTTCTTCTCTTCTTTTCTTCTTTTTCCTTTTCTCTTTGCTCTTTCGTTTTATTCATATTTGTAATTAATTTAATATTAACAAATGTAGTAATTACATAAATTATAGGTATAATTAATACTTTAATATCTCCTAAGTTTTGCATTGGAACTTTGCTTAAGTCTAACCCTAGGAAGTCCATATTAATATATACGCTTTCATCTTCTGAAGCCTTTTCTTCTATTATTTTCATCTCAGGGTAAGAAGATGATTCTCCACTTTCTGTTATTTCTTGCTCATAATTTTGTATAACTGTTGGGTCTACTTTTAACATATAAGTAAGAGGTCTGCTTACTAAATAAAATACTGATAAAAATAATATTAATTGTATTATTGAGCTTAAACATCCTGAAAAAGGACTAACCTTCTCTTTTTTATATAAGCCCATTACTTCTTGATTAAGTAATTCTGGATTATTTTTATACTTAACCTGAAGTTTTTTCATTTCTTGTTGTATTTTGGCCGATTTTTTCATTGATTTTTGTTGTTTTATTGACAGTGGTAATAAAATAAGCTGTAAAAGTACTGAAAACAAAATCATTGCCCAGCCATAATTTTGTACCCATTCATATAAAAAATTGAGTACATATCCAAAAAGATTTGCTAAAAAACCCATTTATTTAACTCCCTTCATTTTAGAGGGTCATATCCTCCCTTTGAAAAAGGATTACACTTTAATAATCTTTTTATTCCTAAAAAAATACCTTTTAAAGGACCATACTTTTCAATTGCCTGTTTCATATATTCTGAACAGCTAGGATAATATTTACAATGAACCCCTATACTCTGAAAAAATGGTGATATCCATTTTTGGTAGAAATTTATTAAACCAATAAAAATTTTTTTCATTATTTAATTCCTGAATTTAAAAATATCTTTTCAATATCTTTATTTATTATTTGATAAGATAAGTCTACTACATCAGCTTTTTTATTCCAAATAATTACTATATCGTAACCTTGTTTAACATTTCTTGTGTTATTTTGGTAAGCCGATCTAATTACTCTTTTTACTCTGTTTCTAATATGTGCTTTGCCTATTTTTGAGCTAATAGCAATACCAAGCCTATTTTCATTTAATTTATTTTTCATTATATAAATAATTATTTGATTTCCAATATAAAACTTGCCCTTATTAAAAACATTTTTAAATTCATAATTTAGTTTTAATGTTTTTATTCTTTTCATAATATAATACCTTAAAAAAGGTCACCAATTCTGTGACCTCAACAAAAAAGCTTATGCACTTAGTTTTTTTCTTCCTTTTGCACGTCTTGCCTTTAATACATTTCTACCTTGTCTAGTAGACATTCTTTTCATAAATCCATGTTCTTTTTGAGCTTGTCTCTTTTTTGGTTGATAAGTTCTTTTCATTTATATTGCACCTCCAATTCTATTGCAATTTTAATTCTCAATCGTACAACCTATTATACCCTAAGTTTGCCAATTATGTCAATAGATTAGCCTTAAATTTTTTTATATTTTTATATTAATTTACTTGACTATTTATGGCATTTTTTGATATTATATGTGTACATTTTATAAAAAATATTTATCCACAAAAGAAAAGTTATTTAAGTCTTTATCCACAGTTAGTGAACAAATTGTGGATATTAAATAACTTTTTTATGTTGCTCTAAATATTATAATTGTTTTGAATAGAATAAGGGGCTAAAATTAATGTCAAATGAAAATTTAAACGAACTATGGAGCAGAGCTAAAGAGCTTCTAAAAGAAGAAACAACTGTAATTACATATCAAACATGGATTCAGCCATTAGAACTTAAAAGCGTTAGAGATAACGTTATTGTTTTAGTTGCCTCAAATTCATTTCAAAAAGATACTATTGAATCTAGGTATTTAACACTTCTTACAAATACTTTTAATTTCATTACTAATAAAAAATGTAACGTTATTATAAAATTAAAAGACGAAGAAGAAATATCTATGCCTACTAATACAAATATGGCAGGCAACAAAATGTTTATTAATTCTGGGTTAAATCCTAAATATACATTTGAAACCTTTGTTGTAGGAAGTAACAACAAATTTGCTCAAGCTGCTGCGCAAGGTGTATCAGATAATCCCGGTTCAAAATATAACCCATTTTTTATTTATGGTGGAGTAGGATTGGGCAAAACTCACTTAATGCATGCAATAGGTAATCAAATATTAATGAATAACCCAAATACAAATATTTTATATGTTACATCAGAAAATTTTACAAACCAGCTTATTAATGCACTTCGTGACCAAGCAACAGAAAAATTTAGAGAAAAATATAGAAATATAGATGTTTTATTAATAGATGATATTCAATTTATTGCAAACAAAAAAAGTACACAGGAGGAATTTTTCCACACCTTTAATACTCTATATGAAGCTGGAAAGCAAATAGTATTATCTAGTGATAAGCCTCCTAAGGACATAGAATTATTAGAAGATAGATTAAAATCAAGGTTTGACTGGGGGTTAATAGCTGACATATCTAACCCAGATTTTGAAACACGCCTTGCCATTCTTAGAAAAAAGACACAAATAGACAATATAATTATAGATGATGAAATTTTATCCACAATTGCTACAAGAGTCGACACAAACATTAGGGAACTGGAGGGTACACTGAATAAATTAGTTGCTAAAGCATCACTAACAAACAGTCCTATTACAATGGAAATGACAGAAAAAGCAATTAATGATATTATCCAAAGGCAAGATAAAGTTATATCATCTGAATATATTCAAGATGTTGTAGGGAAGTATTTTAGTGTTTCTCCTGCAGATCTTAGAGGATCTAAAAGGTCTAATGACATCACATTTCCTAGACAGATTGCAATGTACTTATGTAGAAATGTTGCTCAAATGTCTTTGCCTCAAATCGGCATTGATTTTGGCAAAAGAGACCACACAACAGTAATGCATGCAGTCAATAAAATCGAAAAGGAAATAAAGACTAATTCAAACACAAGATTAATTGTGGAAAGTGTGCAAAACATACTACTTTCCGACAAATAGTTGCAACAACTGACAAAAGTAGTCATTAGTAAAATCTTTGTTTGGAAAATTAATGTTTGACTTTAGAACACGTATCTCTTCTTACGGAACAGCTCTATTGGTTATCCACAGGGGGGCTGTGGAAAACCTGTGGATAACATGTGGATAACTCAAAATGTGGATAACTTTTTGAATTGTGTGGATAATTTTTAAAGTTTTCCACAGAGTTATCCACACCGAGTTTCCGTAGGGTTGAAGGGTTTGAGATAGTTTTCCACATTATCCACAGGACCTACTACTACTACTACTAAATATATTTATATTATATTATAAAGAAGGAGAAATGAAAGATGAAACTTATTTGTGAGAAGGAAAAAATCCTTAAAGCTCTTAATTCCGTAACAAAAGCTGTCGCTGTTAGAACAACAATGCCTATATTAGAAGGTATATTAATTCAAACTAATGATAATGATATTAGATTAACATGTTATGATTTAGAATTAGGTATAGAATATGTTATTAAAGATTGTAATGTACAAGAACAAGGTGCAACAGTTGTTAATGCAATAATGTTTAGTGAAATAATTAGAAAATTACCTGATACAGAAATAAAAATAGAAGTAAATGATAAAAATCTATTAGTTATTGAATGTGAAGGTTCATTATATAAATTAGCAACAATGAATCCAGAAGATTTTCCAGAACTTCCAGAAATAAATGTAGAAAATTCTATTGAAATAGAACAAAACACATTAAAAGATATGATTAGAAAAACAATATTTGCTATTAGTACAGAAGAAAATAGACCTATATTTACTGGATGTTTATTTGAAGTAAAAAGCAATAAATTAAATGTTGTTGCAGTTGATGGTTTTAGATTAGCTTGGAAGAGTAAATTTTTACAAACTAAAACAAATGACTTTTCTGCAGTAATACCGGGAAGAACTTTAACAGAAATAAATAAAATATTATCTGATTCATTTGATATAGTAAAAATAGGTATAGCAAAAAATCAAGCTTTATTTGAAATAGAAAATTGTAAAATTGTTACTAGATTATTAGATGGAGAATTCTTAAATTACTCAAGTGTACTTCCATCAAAGTGGGAAACTAGAGTAAGAGTAAATAGGTCAGTTATATTAAACTGTTTTGAAAGAATTAGCTTAATTTCTGCATCAAGCATAGAAAAAGAAAAGAAATATCCTGTAAAAATTACAGTAGAAGTTGGAAAAATTACAATTTCTTGTACTAACCAAACTGGAGATGCTAAAGAAGAGCTATATGTTACAACAGAAGGTAAAGACTTAGAAGCAGGATTTAATCCAAAATATTTCTTAGATGTATTAAGGTCAGTAGATGATGAAGAAGTATTTATTGATTTTGGAACAAGCATTTCTCCATGCATTATTAGAAGTATAGAAGAAACTGGCGATTATAAATATATGATATTACCAATTCGCTTGAAAAATGACTAAAAAAACATATAAGTTATCCACATATTATGCATAACTTGTGGATAACTTTGTGCATAATCACAAGAAAAAAATGTATAATGATAGTGCATTTTTAAGAAAATTTAATATTTTTAATATTTAGAAAAATGTAGCTTAAAAAATGAAAGGAATTGGATTAAAAATGTACATAGATAATTTAAAAATACAAAATTTTAGGAATTATAAATATCAAGAAATAAATTTTGAAAATAAAATAAATATTTTTTATGGAGATAATGCTCAAGGAAAAACAAATATTTTAGAATCCATCTTTATTTCAAGCTTTGGAAAATCTTTTAGAACTAATAAAGAAAAGGAGTTAATAAAAATGGGAGAGAACTTTTTAAAAGTTCAAACTCATTTTCAAAAAAAAGATAGAGATGGGGAAATAAAAGTAGAAATTTCAGATAAAAAAAATGTTTACTTAAATGATGTAAAATTAAAAAAACTTAGTGAAGTTTTAGGAAATATTATTTTAGTAATTTTTACACCAGATGATATTAATTTACTAAAAAGTGGGCCAGCTTCAAGAAGAAAATTTCTAGATATGATGATTGGACAATTAAGACCTGCTTATGTATTAAACTTAAATTCATATTTAAAAACACTTGAACAAAGAAATAATTTTCTAAAGCAAAAAATGAAAAATGATGCAATGCTTGATATATGGGATGAAAAGCTTGCCGAATATGGAGAAAAAATCTATACATATCGAAAGCAATTTATAGAATTAATAAAAAATAAAATAACATCAATTCATGCGGAAATAACAGCTGAAAAAATAGATATTAAATATTTTTCAGATTGTAAAAGTAAGGAAGATTTTTTACAGGAATTAAAAAAGAACAGAGTAAATGACTATTATAGAGGCTATACAACAAAGGGAGTACATAGAGATGATTTTACTATATACATAAATAATGAACCTGTTAATATTTATGGCTCACAAGGTCAAAACAGGACAGCTATATTATCACTTAAACTTGCAGAGCTAAATGTAATATATGATGATTTAGGCGAATATCCAATACTTTTACTAGATGATTTTATGTCTGAATTAGATGAAAAAAGAATTTCTAATTTTTTAAACAATATAGAAGATATACAAGTAATAATTACTTGTACAAAAAATATTGATATAAAAAATAGTATTTCCCATAAGGTTGTAAACGGTGAGATTTTGTAATATAATATTAATGTTAACATTTTTAAATAGAAAAATTAAATTTTTCTATTAAAAAAAACAAGTATACAAAAATTAATTTTAAGAATAAATTAAAACAGTAATTTTGGGGAGTATTATGGATTTTAAAGATGAACTAAAAAATTATGCAAAAATAACGGAAAATGAATTAAAAAAATATATTAGAAAAAATGACTGTTTAGAGAAAAAATTAAATGACTCAGTTGAATACAGCTTAATGGCAGGAGGAAAAAGACTTAGACCAACATTGATTTTAGCTACATATGAACTTTTTAAAGAAGACAATAAAATATGTATGCCATATGTTGTTGCAATTGAAATGATACATAATTTTTCATTAATACATGACGACTTACCAGGTATAGATAATGATGATTTTAGACATGGAAAGCCAACAAATCATAAAATGTTTAATGAAGCAACAGCAATTTTAGCAGGAGATAGTTTGCTTAATAATGCTTATTTGGTAATAAGCGAAAACTTAAAAAATAATTTAACTCAAGAAAATATTGATTGTTTTTATGAGCTTTCTTATGCAGTAGACAGAATGCTTATAGGAGAATATGTAGATACTGAATACGAAGGAAATCAAGCCTTAATTGATGAACTTAAGTATATGCACAAAAATAAAACAGGGGCATTAATAAGAGCAGCTGTTAGAATTGGCGCAATACTTGCAAAAGTAAATGAAAAAGACTTAGCAAATTTAACTAATTATGCAGAAAAAATAGGACTAGCTTTTCAAATAAGAGACGATATCCTTTCAGAAATAGGAGATGAAAAAGTTTTAGGAAAGCCTGTTAGGAATGATAGAAAAAGAAATAAATGCACATATGTAAGTAAATATGGACTAGAAAAAGCAGAGCAAGAATTAGAAAAAAATATTAAAGAAGCAATAGAAAGTCTAGAAACTTACGGTGAAAAAGCTCAATTTTTAAAGGATTTGGCAATTTATATTGGTAAGAGAAATAAGTAAATGTTAAAAAGATATATAGGTGATTTTACTAAATTTTAACTTGACAAATTTTAAAATTAAAAATAAACTTATATGTAGCAAACTAAAGAGTTATGCAGGAGGAAATATAATGGAAAAATATAATCATGCTTATGGAGCTAATCAAATACAAGTATTAGAAGGTCTTGAAGCCGTAAGAAAAAGACCAGGTATGTATATTGGTAGTGTTTCAAAAAGAGGTTTACATCATTTAGTATATGAAATTGTAGATAACTGCGTTGACGAAGCACTAGCAGGATATTGTACACACATTGTAGTAAAAATAGAACCAGGGAATATTATATCTGTTGAAGATAATGGTAGAGGTATACCAGTAGATATACACCCAAAAACACATATATCAGCAGCTGAAACAGTTTACACAGTACTTCATGCTGGTGGTAAATTTGGTGGAGATAGTGGATACAAAGTATCTGGTGGATTGCACGGTGTTGGTGCCTCTGTTGTAAATGCTTTATCAGAATGGACAGAAGTAACTATTCAAAGAGATGGTGGAATATACCAAATGAAATTTGAAAGAGGAAGAACTGTCGAAAAGCTTACAAAAATAGGTGACTCTAAGAAAACAGGAACAAAGGTTAGATTTTTAGCAGATAGTGAAATATTTGAAACAACAGAATATGACTATGACACACTAGAAGATAGATTTAGAGAAATAGCATTTTTAACAAAAGGACTAAACATAAGTATAGAAGATTTGAGAGAAGAAACACCTAAAAAAGCAGAATTTTGCTTTGAAGGAGGATTAAAATCTTTTGTAGAATACTTAAATCAAAATAAAGAAAAATTAAACCCAGACCCAATATATATTGAAAAAACAGTAAGCGAAGTTCCAGTTGAAATAGCTATTCAATATACAACAGCATATAATGAAAATATTTACTCTTTTGTAAATAATATTAATACAGTAGAAGGTGGAACTCACCTAGAAGGATTTAAAAGAGGCTTAACAAAAGTATTTAATGATTATGCAAGAAGTCATAACATAATAAAAGAAAAAGATTCAAATTTACAAGGTGAAGATATAAGAGAAGGTCTAACAGCTGTTATATCTGTAAAAGTAAAGGAACCACAATTTGAAGGACAAACAAAAACAAAATTAGGAAATAGCAATGTTGCAGGAATTGTACAAGCAATGGTAACAGATGCATTATCAAATTATTTAGAAGAAAATCCTAATGTTGCAAAAGCTATCCTTGAAAAATGTGTTAGTGCTTCAAGAGCAAGAGAAGCAGCAAGAAAAGCTAGAGAATTAGTTAGAAGAAAAAATGCACTAGAAGTTACAACTCTTCCTGGAAAATTAGCAGACTGTTCAAGTAAAGTAGCAGAAGAATGTGAAGTATATATAGTCGAGGGAGACTCTGCAGGCGGAAGTGCAAAACAAGGTAGAAATAGAAAATATCAAGCAATTTTACCATTATGGGGAAAAATGCTTAATGTTGAAAAATCAAGAGCAGATAAAATATACAATAATGAAAAATTAAAACCAGTTATACAAGCAGTTGGAGCTGGAATTGGTGCAGATTTTGATATATCTAAAATTAGATATGGTAAAGTTATAATAATGGCAGATGCCGATGTTGATGGTGCACATATTAGAACATTATTATTAACATTCTTCTTTAGATATATGAGACCACTATTAGAGCAAGGACACGTTTATTTAGCTCAACCACCACTATATAAAGTATCTAAAAAAGGAATACAAGATGTATATTGCTATACAGATGAAGAATTAGAAACTGAGCTTGCAAAAATAGGAAGAGACAATGTTTCTATACAAAGATACAAAGGTCTTGGTGAAATGAACCCAGAACAATTATGGGAAACAACAATGAATCCAGAAAATAGAATTTTAATAAAAGTTACAATGGATGATGCAATGAAAGCAGACCAAATATTCACAATATTAATGGGTGACCAAATAGAGCCAAGAAGAGAATTTATTGAACAAAATGCTAAATTCGTAAAGAACTTAGACGTATAGAATTAATTATAATATTAAAAATGTTTAGCCAAAATATTTTAATAAAAACACATACAAACAGAAATAGAATTTAAGTTTGTATGTGTTTTTGCATTAAATAAAAAAATAAAAAACTATATTCAAAAAAGCAAGAAAAATCAAATTTTTCTCTTAAATAAAAAGCCTCTTTGTCGAATTATGTCGGATTTTGTCGAAAAGTTTTTTAAAATAAATGTTGACATATTATGGAAAATATTGTATTATTATTAACATGAAAGGAGAAAAATTAAAAAGCTTCAAAAATTAAAAAGAAAGGAAAAGCTTTTATGAAAGCAGACAAAAATCAATCTGTTCAAAAATGGCTTCCTTATGATAAGATTTTAGACAAAGGCATAATTAAACTCAAAAATTCCTCCTATGTAAAAATATTAAAAGTTGAGCCAATTAACTATAATCTAAAATCTGAACTAGAAAAAGAAGCAATTTTAAACTCATACAAGAGTTTCATTAAAAGTTGTAATTTCAATCTACAAATTTTAATCCAAAGTAAAAAAGAAGATTTAACAAAAAACATTGATTTATTAAATCAAAACAATTTATACCCAGAAATTAAAGAAAAATATATTGAATATATTAATTCTTTAAATCAAAATCAAAAATCTTCCAACAAAAATTTCTTTATAATAATAAGTCAAAGTGCAGAGGACATATCTAATTTAGAAAGTGTAACAATACAAAATCTGCAAGAAAATTATTTTAAAGTCAAAGAGCTTTTAGCTAGATGTGGTAACATTGTTTCAGAATATACAAAAGAAAATCAAATAAGAGATGTATTATTCTCATTTTTTAATTCAAAAATATTTTTAAATGAGTAACTCAAGATAAAAACATTTAGTTACAATTGTTCAAGAACATATATTGAAGGTCACAAATTGTAATAACATAATTTATAAGAGGTGATGCGTATACAAAATAGTTATTTAGGAGGAATATTTACAAAAAAAGATTATTTAAGTCCTTCGTATATAAACTTAAGTAACCCTAAATATATTGAAATAGATGGTATGTATTACTCAGGTCTACTAATTGTAAATTATTTACGCGAGCAAGATGATTTAATATTAAAAAGCATTATAGATTCAAATACCAATATATATATTTCAATGTTTTACGAAAAGCAAGACACTTATAAAGTAATAAAGGACTTAACATATAACATAGGAAATGTAAAAGTGGATTTAGAAAAAATAGGCGAAAACAGGCAAGACTCAGAAATAGCGGCTTTTACATATAATGACGCAAAATATATAAGAAGAGAAATGCAAATAAATAATGAAGAACTATATTTTTTATATACATATATAATGACATTTGCAGAAAATACAAAAGAATTAGAATATAACTTAAACAAAATAGAAGGCTTGCTAAGAAGTAGAGGTATTTTACCAAAAAAAGCATATTTTAGACAAGAGCAAACTTACTTATCTTGCTTACCACTTATGCAAAATAATTCAGACGTAAAAGAAATAACAAAAAGAAATATACTTACAAATTCATTAGTATCAACCTATCCATTTATATCATCAGCAATATTTGACGAAACAGGCATATTTATTGGAGAAAACATATATAACAATTCTCTAATATTCATAGATAAATTTGATACAAATAAATATAAAAATGCAAATATGTGTATATTTGGAACAAGTGGAGCAGGAAAATCATATTTTACAAAATTAATGATACTCAGGTATGCATTATTTGGATTAGAACAATACGTAATAGACCCAGATAGAGAATACACAAGCCTTGGAAAAAATCTAGGAGGAACAATAATTAAAATAGGGCCAAGTTCAAATACATACATAAATGTATTAGATATTAGAAAAGAAAGCTTAGAAGAGGAGCAAAGCGGATATTTATCTACAAAAATAGGAAAGCTAATAGGATTTTTCAAACTAATATTTGAAAATTTAAAAGAAGAAGAAAAAACAATATTAGAAAAGGCAATTATTAAAACCTACAATCAAAAGGGAATCACATTTAATGATAAATCTTTATATAAAAATGGCAAATTTAAAACAAGTGACGACATGCCAATATTAGAAGATTTATATAACAATTTGGACGCAAATATGAAAGTAAAATTATTTCCTTTTATAAAAGGCTCACTAAGTTATTTTAATAAAAAGACAAATGTAAAATTGGAAAATAAATTAATAATAGCAGACATATATGAACTTGGAGAAGATAACCTAAAGTATGCGATGTACGTGTTCATCGAATATTACTGGGACAAAGTTAAGCAAGATAGAAAAGTGAAAAAAGCCATATATTTAGATGAAATATGGAGGCTAATAGGAGTTACCTCAAACAAAGAAGTAGCAAGCTTTATTTACAAAATATTTAAAACTATAAGAAAATATGGTGGAAGTGGAGTAGCCATAACACAAGATGTATCTGACCTATTTAGTTTAAATGAAGGAACCTATGGAAAAAGTATATTAAATAACTCAAGTATAAAAGTTTTTTTCAATTTAGAAGAAGAAAATATAAAGGTACTAGAAAAATATACAGACCTTTCAAACAAAGAAAAAATAGAAATAAAATCTTTTAAAAGAGGAGAATGTCTTATGTTTGTTGGTCAAGAACATATACTAACAAAAATAAAATCAGGAGATTTTGAAAAAGAAATAATTTTATAAAAATAATTAATTGAAAAATTAATAAAAAATAATTAATTAAAAAATTAATAAAAATAATTAATAAAAATAATTAATAAATAAATTATTAAAAAATATATCAAAAAAATTAATTATTAATTAATTTTTTAAAAGGAGGTAATTAAAATAAAAAGAATAATAACAGCCATAGGTAATATAAATTTAAATGAAAAATTAAAAAAAGAAAATTACAATATACTTTGCACAGATATACAGTACAAAGAAGGAATAATTGAATTTTTGGAAGCAAATTCACAAGTAGATTATATTATTTTAAATGAAGATATTGATGGCAATATATCTTTAGAAGAATTAATTTCAGAAATTAAAAAAATAAATAAAAATATAAAAATAATATTTACATCAAATAAAAGTTATAATGAAGAAAATTTATTTAATATTTTAAAAAATAATATAGAAAAAGAAAATAATAAAAGTATTAAAAAAGAATTAAATCAAAAAAATAATAATTATTTAAATAATAAATTAAATA